>JAFIGB010000032.1 GCA_020831705.1 Candidatus Sumerlaeia bacterium
CCCTGACCTGGAACCCCATGAAGTCCGACCCAAGCAGAATGGGGATCTTCGTTGTGAACAACGCAACCAGCATGATCCAGATGAGCATGAGCGCCGCAGGCCGGGTCGCCAGCCCAATGAGCACAAGCACCCCCGCCACAATTTCCGCTCCTCCCACGAATGGACCCATGATTTCGGGAAACGGGATGCCGATGCGCTCGAAACGCCCGGACCCGACATCACCGGGGAAAAGGAACTTCTGGATGCCTTCGGAGATAAAAACAAGGCCCACCATGATCCGGATGATGATGACCCATTGGGAGTCCTGGGTTTTCAGGATCTTCGCAGTCAATTGTTGCAATGGAATGTCTTTTCTCTTCCAGGATGGACCCAGCCTGAATCATCAGGCTGGGCGCAACGTGGTTGGCCACTAAGGTTACTTCTCCAGCAATTTGCCCCATCCAGCAAAGCGGGACTGCACACGAAGGGGAAGGCCCTGGATGCGCAGGAAGCCGGTGCTGTCGTCCTGGTTGAAGCTTCCGCCGCCTTCCATGGTGGCGATGTTCTCATCATACAGGGAGAAGGGCGACGTGCGGGAGACGGGGAAAATGTTCCCCTTGTACAGCTTGAGGACAACCTCGCCGGTGACGTTCTTCTGGGCCTCGCGGATGAAAGCCAAAAGGGCGTCCATCTTCCGGTGGTACCAGAAGCCGTTGTAAACCATCGTTGCCATCTGGGGCATGATACCATCGCGAAGGTGCATCAGGTCGCGGTCCATGGTAAGCTGCTCCACAAGGCGGTGGGCGGTGTAAAGGACGGCCATCCCGGGCGATTCGTAGATGCCACGGCTCTTCATGCCGACGAAGCGGTTTTCCACCATGTCCAGAAGCCCGACACCGTGCTTTCCGGCAATGTCATTGAGACGCTTGACCAGCTGGTAGGGGGACAAATCCTCGCCATTGACGGCGGTGGGAAGCCCGTCCACGAAACTGACAGTGACGGTCTCCGGCTTGTCGGGGGCGTTCTCAGCGAGAACCATCATCTGGTAGTCGATCTGGGAGATACCCTCGGTGCCGGGATCTTCCAGAATGCCCGCCTCGTAACTGACATGGAGGCAGTTTTCGTCACTGGAGTAGGGCTTCGCCTTGCTCGCCTTGATGGGAATATTGTTTGCCTCGGAGTACTCGATCATCTCGGTGCGGCCGGGGAACTTCTTGCGGAAGGTTTCATCCCGCCAGGGGGCAATGATCTTGACGTTGGGATCGAGGGCCTCGGCGGTGAGCTGAAAGCGGCACTGGTCGTTACCCTTGCCGGTGGCGCCGTGGGCGTAATATTCCGCTCCCACTTCCCGGGCGATTTCGAGACAACCCTTGGTAATGACGGGGCGGGCGATGGAGGTCCCCATGAGGTAAACGCCTTCATACTTCGCATCCCATTGAAGGGTCGGGAAGGCGTAATCACGGACGAGTTCCTCCTTCTTGTCCACGATGTGGCATCCGGCGGCACCACACTGGGCGGCCTTGCGCTTGATCTCCTCCAGATCATCGGCAGGCTGACCAACGTCAATGTAGGCCGCATGGACGGAATAACCCTCGTCCACGAGGTATTTCAAAATCACCGAGGTATCAAGACCTCCCGAGTAGGCAAGAACCACCGAAGCCATCACGACCACCTTTCACGAATGAGAAATCGACGGGTGGTCTACCCACGACCGCCGGGGGAAGGAAAAGACCCAATAAAGCCCCCCCGGGTCAATACCACCTTCAACCCGCAGGCACAAATCACAGCAACTTCATTTATTAAATTATCCCCGTTGTTTCCCGGGGATGATTCCCAGTCCCAAGGCATCATCAGATTCGCATACCCAGGGAAATGAATTTACCTCCGAGGTAGCACACAGGGAGGCCATGGGCTTGTTGCCACGCCAAATTATCATTGGGTTGTACGAAGTTTTGTCCCTGTAATTCACCCACTTGACAAGGGCGGACATCATGTGCCAGCTTTCCCATGTGAAGTATCGATGGATACCAACGAAGGAGTTTTTCAATGATTGCCACAACCGTAAATCAATGCACCGCAACTGATTGCGCCTATAATGACGATCGTGCCTGCCGGGCACTTGCCATCACTGTCGGCGAACCCTCAGCCCATACCTGCGCGACCTACGAACCGAAGCAGAAGAAGGTGGCAACCCAGGTTACCGTGGCCAATGTCGGCGCCTGCAAGGCGAGCAACTGCATTCACAATGCTGAGCTCTCCTGCAAGGCCGCTGAAGTAACAATTGGGATGGAATCCGGTCAGGTCCGCTGCATGACTTTCGAATCCAAGTAAGACCGACTCAAGATTTCGAGATTGGCGGGTGTCAGGCGCTGGAAAGGGCAAGGCGCTCGCCGGTCGGTGTGCTCAAGTATCGCTTTCCGTCGTCCTCAATGCGCACGACGCCACCTTCCGCTGCCACCTGCTGCAGTCGGATGGAAAGGGAAACGCACTGGCGAAACAGCGCATTTTCCAGCGAACCGGAATCATCACCAAGCAACGATGCCACCTCACCAAGATGAGCCAACAGGTCGTCGGGGGCAATTAATCGCACGATCCCGACATTTGACTCGCCCAATGATTCCGTACCGACAAAGGCCGAACCACCGTCGGGGAGGACCAGCAATTCACCGACTTCTGCATGGGAGTATTCATCTCCCATGGTCATTTCCTCGCGGATCTCGGGACCCGATGCGAAGAGGCAATGGATGGTTTGGATAAGGCCGTCGGGGAAAATATTCATGGGCGCAGCTTCCCTGGTTCATCATCATAAGAGTTGTTGCGCTGGGCAGCCATCGGTTTGGCATGCCCAACAGGCGTTAGGGCAACGGCATCACTGTCCCCCGTGACAAGGGGAATTTTCCCGTCCGATCTCCCCTTCGGGCGATTTCTCTTCAGGTGGGAACCGGATTTGACCCGCAACGGTTCCCTGAGGGGAAATCTTCATGGTGGTAATCCCCATGACCTGAAGTGGACGATCAATTCTTTTGAGCCTCAATCTCGACCCAATCCCGATCCCCTGGAAGCGCGTCCTTCCCATGCTGATTGCGGCGTCCTGGTTCCTCGCCCTTGCCTGGTGGCATCGGTTCGTGGTCATGGATGACCCATGGATCACCTTTCAATATGCACGTAATCTGTTTCTCGGGGAGGGGCTTGTCTTCAATCCCGGTGATAGACTGGAGGGGTATTCCAATCTCACCTGGGTGCTCCTGATGCTTCCAGCCCTCGCTGCGAATGTTGAGTTGCTGGGTTATGCCCGCTTGCTGGGGATAATGAGCGGCCTCGCCATGTTCGCCCTTTTGATTTTCCGGGGATCGGGATGCGGCCTTCGCCGTGGCGGATCGGCGGCATTGCTTCTGGCCGGTTGCTACCCACTGGCGGTCTGGGCGATGGGAGGATTGGAGACCGCCTTCGTGGCCCTGCTGGTCCTCGCCTTGCTGATGGAGTGCGCCCGGGCCAATACGGCCGATTCCACCAGGCAGGGCATCATCATTGGGTCGTTGCTTTCGCTGCTGGTCCTTTCAAGACCCGAGGGTGCCATGTATGCCGTGATCCCACTGGCCACCTTCCCCGTCATCGACAAGGAGAAGCGAAAGGCGATCTTTCTGGCCCTGGGCATTTTCCTCATGGTGCTGCTAATCTATACAATTTGGCGATGGTGGTATTTCGGAACAATCGTCGCGAATACCGTTCAGGCGAAGGTGGGGGGGAATCCATTCGCAACGCTCTGGCGCGGCTTCACCTACGCCCTTGCCTACCTGGGCGGGATTCCCATTCTCATCCTCGTGGTGGGGGGTGTTGCCGCATGGCGTTGCAGATTTGTGGACGACAAGTCAGCCCGGTCGCGCCCCCTCATCCTTGCGGCATTGGCTGCCCTTGGAATTCAGGTGCTTTTCGTTCTTGGTGTGGGGGGCGACTGGATGCCTGCCCACCGGTTCCTCGTTCCCGCCCTTGCCCCCATGGTCATCCTGGGTGCCATTGGGATGGAACGCTGGCTGCTTCCCTTCAGATTGGGCTTCGTGGGGATCCTCCTTCTGGGAGGTCTCGTGCAGGCCAAGACGGAACCGATGTTGAACTGGTGTCGGTGGAGTGCGAAGGAATCGGGTGGCGAGTTGAATATCGAACCACTCCGCAAAACCGGAATGTATATCGCCGCCATCTCCCGACCCGATGATCTGCTGGCAGCCACGGAGGCGGGTGTCCTCCCCTACTACGGGGAACTCCGTTTTCTCGACATGCTCGGTCTCGTCGATGCGTATATCGCGTCCCTTCCCGGTTCGATGCACGAAAAACTCGATGCGGATTATGTCCTCGATCGGGCGCCGAAGTTCATTGTACTCGGCATTACAATCACCGACGAGGGCGAGGAAGGGAGCTGGGCACCCGACCGCCTCCTCCTCGAACACCCCGATTTCCACCAGCAATACACGGAAATCAAAAGATGGGATCGCCACATGGCCCCGGCGGATTATTCCCACTTACTCCAAGGAGCAAACGTCCTCTATGAACGCAAAGACGCCCCCGACAATTGACGAGGCCTCCCTCCGGAATTTTGAGGAACTTGCAAGGACACGACGTTCCACCCGCCACTTCCTTCAGGACCCAATTCCCGACGGCGTTCTCGAGCGGCTCCTCGAATGCGCCCGCTGGGCACCGAGCGGCTACAACCTCCAGCCCCTCCATGTCATTACGGTGGAGGACAAGGCCCTGAAGGAGCGCCTTGCGTATGCCTGTCTGGACCAGGCGCAAGTGCGGGAGGCCCCCGTCGTCACGATCTTCTGCGGCGACCTGAAGGTACACCGGAACAACTTCGAGGAAATGCTGGCGATGGAAAAGGAGGGGGGCAGCGTGACGGAGGAGTACGAGGCAAAACTGAAAAAATTCGTTCCCCTCGCCTTTGAGAAGGGGCCGGTCGGGATGAACTGGCTTTGGAAATTCGCCCTCCCTCCGTTCATGCGCTTCTTCACCCGCATTCCCGACCTCCCCGCTGTACATTCAAAGCGATGGTTGAGCAAGCAGGTCTCCCTGGCCGCGATGAACTTCATGCTGGCGGCCCACTCAGCAGGGCTGGCAACCGTTCCCATGGAGGGGTTCGACGAGCGCCGGGTGCGCGGTGTTGTCAAGCTCCCCTCGTCCATTTTTCCCGTGATGATCATTCCCGTCGGGTTCGATCGGGACGGTGGCAATCACAGGAAAACCCGGTTTGACCTCACCCGCATCGTTCACCGCAACAGTTGGTGACGCCGTCACCCACGGAGTCTCCCCGCCCGTGGTAATTCCTGATGTTCCGGGTTCCGTGAAGCCATTAATTCATGGCGAAGCATTTCGAAAAACTGGAGGGATTCCCGCTTCTGGGAGCCCTTCGTATCAAAGGCAAACTGCTTCCAGTACATCCAGTCCGGCAGGAGGGTTTCATTCTGGAATTCCCCCTCACCGTACCACCAGAACAGGTCGACCTGGTGAAAGTTTGTCAGCTCAAGGGCGACTGTATAGCAGTCAAGGGAGCTTCTTGCAAAGTATACGTTCCTGGCGAACCCGTAATCCTTGTATTTATACAGGACATCCCGCACATCACGGTATGGAATTTTCCACCAACGTGGGATGATCCAAAAGTCCAGATGAAAAACGGTGAGCACCTGCTGGCGTCTATCCAGCCGCATCGACCGCCAAAAAAGGAATAAGCACATCAGGCCCTGCCAAAATGAGCATCGGGCGTAAAGACCATCCGGCCCGGTTTTGATTTTTGGTGCTGTGGAAAGGAAGGAAAGCTCGATGGCCATCATGTCCACCATGGGTTAAGGATGTCGGCTTAATGGCAACCGCAGGGCCAACTCCTGCGCAAGGGAAAGATGATTGAGCCACGGCACCTTGATTTTTCCATGGTCCCCCCGGGCCCACCCCTGTACACATGGCGTGCAATGAATCCCCCTGGAGGCACCATCGCGACCATGGCCAAAAAGTCCAAAGCACAGGCAAAAGTTTCCGACCTTGTTGCCGCAGTACATCGGATTGCCCCTCCCCAACTGGCTGAATCGTGGGACAATGTTGGGTTGCAGTTTGGCGATCCCACCCGCCCGTCAGGAAAAATCATGGTCGCCCTGGAAGTGACCCGCGAGGTTCTGGCCGAAACAAGGAAGCTGGGAGTCGGATCGCTCGTCACCCACCATCCCCTCCTCTTCCTCCCCCAGAAGACCATGGCCGAAACAAATACCGTCGCCCAGTTGGGAGCCGAAATTATCCGCCAGGAAATGGCCCTGGTGGCGGCCCATACCAACCTGGATTCCGTCGCCAATGGGACCAACGGGGTCCTTGCCGACCTCCTGGGAGTTCAGGCAGCCGAGCGCAAGTTCCTCCAACCGGTGTCACCCGCCAGCCAAAATGTGAAATTTGCCGTATTCGTCCCCATGGATCATATCGGGGCCATGATCGAAGCCATCCACCGTGCCGGGGCCGGGGTCATTGGGGATTACAGCCACTGCACGTTCCGCACACCCGGGACAGGAACCTTCCGTCCGCTGGAAGGTGCTGATCCGTACTCCGGCAAGGTCGGGGAACTGGCCCACGAGGAGGAAGTCCGCCTCGAATGCGTTTGCCCGAAAAATCGCCTCGACCGTCTCATCACTGAAGCTCGCGCCGCCCATCCCTACGAGGAAATGGCCTTTGACGTGCTCCCTCTCCATCCCACGGAGAAGCCTACCGCCGGACTTGGTCTGATCGGGAACCTGAAGAAGGAAACCACGCTGGAGGGTCTCGCCCGCGCTGCCAAGAAGGCGCTGGGCATCAAGAGCGCGGGTCTTGTTGGCGATGGCTCGAAAAAAATCAGTCGTGTTGCCATCTGCACCGGTGCCGGAGGCAGCATCATCCGCAACTGGCGCCCGGGTACTGCTGATGTCCTCATTACCGGCGAGATGACCCACCATGACTGCGCCGAGGCCCACCACCGCGGAATTTGCGTGTTGCTCGTGGGACACTGGGCCAGCGAAGCGATCGTCTCCCCAACGTTTGCCGGGCTTATCGGACAAAATCTGGCCACCCTCGGTTTCCCGGAAGCAGAAGTCATCATCAGCAAGGCCGAAATCGACCCACTCCGTCGCCTCTGATGGAGCACCAACAGGCCCGCCCATTGCTCATATCAAGGGAAAGGGCCGTGTGTAGACCGCCCCAACGGGAGATGCAAAAGATGTTGGAACTTATATCAGACAAACGGATCAGGCCCATTGCGGAAAAGGTCCTGGCCGGCGAACGGCTCACCTTCGAGGATGGCCTGGCGCTCTACGATTCGGCCGACCTCCCCTCCATCGGGGCGATGGCCAACCATGTCCGCGAAAAACTTCACGGCAACAAGACCTACTACAATATCAATCTACACATCAACCCAACCAACACCTGCTTCATGTCATGCCGCTTCTGTGCCTTTGGCCGAAAGGCCTTCGACGAGAAGAGCTATATCCTCAAACCCGAGGAGATTGTGGACCGTGCGCGGCGCCAGATGCCCAAGGGCTGCACGGAAATCCATCTCGTGGGGGGACTGGACCCCCGTCTCAAGATTGAGTATTACTGCGGATATATCAGCGCCCTGAAGGAAGCCTTCCCGGAAATACACATCAAGACCCTCACCCCGGTGGAGGTTGTCTATATCGCCCGCATGTCGAGGATGACGGTCAGCGACGTTATTGACAGACTTGCCGAGGCAGGGATGGGTTCCATGCCGGGAGGGGGCGCGGAAATTTTCGACCCCGAGGTCAGGGAGCAAATCTGCGAGCACAAGTGTGATTCGGAGGGATGGTTCGAGACCCATCGCGAACTGCACCGCCGGGGCTTCAAGTCCAACTGCACCATGCTCATCGGCCACATCGAGGAACCCCGCCACCGCATCGACCATCTTGTTCGCCTGCGGACCCATCAGGACGAGTGGGGCGGATTCCAATGTTTCATCCCCCTGAGCTTTCACCCCGCCAACACCAAATTCAGCCACCTGCCGCCACCCTCCGGCTTTCTGGAGCTGCAAACCATCGCCATCTCCAGGCTGATGCTCGACAATATTCCCCACATCAAGGCGTACTGGATCATGCTTGGCATCAAGCAGGCCCAAGTGGGCCAGTGGTTCGGTGCCAATGATATAGACGGCACGGTGGTCCACGAGGAGATCTATCACGATGCCGGCGCTGCCACGCCCCAGGGCATGACCGTCGAGACTCTCCAGCGCCTCGTACGCGAATGCGGCCGCGAACCGGTCCTGCGCAATACGATCTACGAGGAAATTGGTGGACCGGTGGCTTGAATTGTAGGGATGACGGGAGCTTGCGGTTCTGACCGAAGGCTCGGATGTATATAATTCGAATTGAAATTGGGCATAAAAAAACACCCCGTCGGGACGGGGTGTTTTTTTGAATTCGGTCTGTTCGCTGAAAACCACGCGGAGGGGGCTTTGATTGGCTTCGATGGCATGTTGTCTGTCGAGTTTGCGAGGTTGCAGTAGCGTTTATCCTTGCAACAATCCTTGGGGATTGATGTGCCCTGATCCGTTGACGCGGCGGAGATGGTCTCTCGCGACGTCAAGGAGGCACTCCCTTGGATTCCCTAGAAAGGAGGTGATCCAGCCGCACCTTCCGGTACGGCTACCTTGTTACGACTTCGTCCCAATTACCGGCCACACCTTCGGCACCTCGGCCCCTTGCGGGTTCCTTCAGCGACTTCTGGTGC
>JAFIGB010000387.1 GCA_020831705.1 Candidatus Sumerlaeia bacterium
GAGAATGCGATCCCGCAGAAGTGCCCCCACAAGGGTATTTGGAATCGAAGTGTTCGCGCCCACCAGGACGCCATCGACCTCCACAATTTCCCATGTATAACGGAGCTTGCGCTTCGGATTGTCGGCGGGGGAGATGTACACCGTGCGCCCCGGAAGGGTAAGGCCCTCCATCCGTCCTGTATTGACGCAGTGGGCCGTGACCACCGTTCCATCCCCGAGACGGACATCCGCGGAAAACCGCTTGTACCTCCCAAGGAGGACTCCTTGAATCAGCGGGGTCGGGTAGGGGAATCTATACAGAGGGTCCGGGGTGGGCATCACGCCTCGCCCACCAACTCGGGCGGTTCCGCACTGACGCCCAGCGTCTCAAGGATCGCCGCGGCCGCCTTGTCGCTGGCGCCCGGTTCGCCGAGGGCATCACGGACCTTGTCGAGGTCCCGCACCATACGCTCGTATTCATTGGGGTTCTGCAGGTAGAAGGCCGTTTGTTCCGCAAGGTTCATCGGTGTGAATTCATCCTGTAGCAACTCGGGAACGATCAGCGAACCTGCCACAATGTTCGGCAGGCCGATGAAGCTGATGGTGAAGAGTTGCTTCCCGATCACCCAGGTCAGGAAGTTCACCTTATAGACAATCAGATGGGGGGCACCAATGATGGCGGCCTCCAGGGTGGAGGTGCCACTCTTGACCCATGAAAAATCCGCATGGCGACGGACGTTGTACCGCTTCCTGTCGATAATTGTGACCTTGAATGGAACGTCCTCGCGCTCGATGATCTTCTCAATCGCCTCGTTGTCGATCGTGGTCGCACGAATCACGGCAAACTGTGTTTCCGGGGACATCTCCGCATATCGCTGGGCGCCCCGGAGCATAATCCCCAGAAAGTCGGAAACCTCGCGGGAGCGGCTCCCCGGCACGATGGTGATCAGGGGGCGGGTGGGATCGAGACCGAATTCCTCGAACACCTCCTCCTTGGTTTGATCCACCTTGATCACGTCAAAGAGCGGGTGCCCCACATGGACGACCTCAACGCCCTTGGCCCTGTATAGACCCGTTTCAAAGGGGAAGATGACAATCATCAGGTCGACAACCTTGGCAAGCACCCGGATGCGCTCCTTGTGCCACGCCCAGATTTGCGGGCTGATATACCAGATGACCGGAATGCCAAGGCGCCGCGCCCGGGCCGCCATGCGGATGTTGAACCCCGCATAATCAATGAGGATGATGGCGTCGGGGCGATGGCGCTTGAGGTAATCCTCGGTCTGCGTGAAGACCCGATGGATGGTGCGGAAGTTCTTGATCACGCCCACGATGCCGATGATGGCCAATTCGCGCAACATGTTGAAGCGCAGCTTCATCCCCGCAGCCTTGAGCTGGGGACCGCCAAGCCCCACCGCCTTGATGGCGGGGTATTGGCGGCGGAGGGCCTTGAGCAGGTTGCTCCCATGGAGGTCCCCGCTATTTTCCCCGGCGATGAAGAACAGGTGAAGCGTGCGCATGGGGGCGTGTCTTCCTCCTGTCGGAATCAGCGATCAACAATCGGTGGCGCCATCGTTGGGAATGGAACGGTGGTCGACCGGATCTGCTCGGTAATGCGGATCACGACATCGAGGGCTTCCATGGCCTGCTCGCCCGTTGTCTGGGGATCGTAGTTCTGCTTCTCCACGCAATCGAGGAAGTGGTCGAGTTCCAGCTTCAGGGGTTCCTGGCGCTTGACGCGGATTTTCTTCGACTCGATGAAGTAGGGCACGTCGCCCGGTGCAACGGGGGGTGACTTGAGACGACGGCGGAAGACCTCCATCGTCTGCTTGCGGTAATCCAGCGAGATATACGCGTCGTCCTGGAACACACGCAGCTTGCGCAGCGGCTTGGGAGTCACACGCGAGACCGTCACGTTGGCAATGCAGCCGCTTTCAAACTTCAGGCGTGCATTGGCGATGTCTTCCTTGTTTGTCAGGATGGCGACGCCTGCGGATTCAATGCTCTTGATCGGTGAATTGACGATGCGCATGATAATGTCTATATCGTGGATCATCAGATCGAGAACCACGCCGACATCCTTGACGCGCGGGTCGAACGGTCCCTGGCGGTGGCATTCGATGAAGCGCGGTGTGGTGAGGATTTCCTTGAACTTTTGCACTGCGAGATTGAAGTGCTCGATGTGGCCGACCTGAAGCACCAGGTTGCTTTTCCGCGCCAGTGATGTCAGCTTGGCCGCATCGATGACCGTGGTGCAGATGGGCTTCTCGACCAGGCAGTGAATTCCATTGTCAAGGAGGGTGCTGGCGACCTCGAAGTGGGTGGAGGTGGGAGTGGCGATGCTCACTGCATCGACCTCGCCAATCATCTCCTTGAAGTCGGTGATCCCCTTGGCCTTGAAATTGGATGCTATTTTTTTCAGTTGGGAGGGGTTGGTGTCGCAAACCATACGGAGGTCGCAACGGGGATTCTCAAAATAATTTCTGGCGTGATGTTGCCCAAGGTGGCCGGTGCCGATGACACCCACGCGAATTTTTTTCGTCATATTCGTTTCCCTTTTGCCGCGCCGCCCCGCTTTGGGAGGACCTGGAGGTCGCGGATCTTTGTCGGTGCAACCGTCAGGGAAAAACGCCCCATGTCGCAGCGACGGTCCTGAGTTTCAGCATCTCCCCCCACGAGCGCAATCCCTTCAATGACCGGGAAAGTTTCCCCGCGAGAGGAGCACCACCACCGTTACCACCCACAGTATTACCGTGGTGAGCAGCGGCTTGTCGGTCAGAAGGAGTTGCTCGGGGGCGCCCCCCTCATCCCGACGGAAGACCAACCACAAGTAGCGGAAGATCCCGTAAAGTACAAAGGGCATGGTGAAAACCATGGTATAAACGCCGCCATCGCGGGAGAAATCCCCCGTCAGCGACCAGGCGGCATAACTGGCAATCACACCGGTCGTGGCCACCGTCAGGAGGACATCGAGGTACTCGGTGCTGTATTCCCGGAGCACCTTGCGGTGCCCGCTGGCTCCATCCGCCAGCACCACCAGTTCATTGCGGCGCTTGGCAATGGCCAGGAAAAGGGCCAGAAAGAGCGTGGTGAGGATGAAATACGGCGTCACGTCCACCGGTGGCTTGTCGACAACCCGGATCGCCTCGATCCCCGCCATGGCCCTGATCACGAAACCCATGGCCAAAACCATGATGTCGAGGATCACCATGTGCTTGAGCTTGAGCGAGTAGGCGGTGATGAGAACGACGTAGATTACCGAGGCGTAGAAAAATGTCGGGGTGATCAGCCAGGCGACGACAAGGGCGGCGGCAAGGAGCACCGCACCACCAAGCCCCGCGGCAGCAGGGGTGATGGCCCCGCTGGCAATGGGCCGGAGCTTCTTCTTCGGGTGGTGGCGATCCTTTTCCCGGTCGAGAATGTCATTGGTGATGTAGACAACGCCGCTGAGGGCGCAAAAGACGAGAAAGGCGCCGATGGCATTGATGACAAGTTCGCTGTCCTGCCAGCGGCGTGCGAAGAGAATGCCTGCAAAAAGCAGGAGATTCTTGGTCCATTGCTTCGGACGAAGACACTTGAGAAAGGCGATCGGATTCAAAGCTCCAGCAACCCCTCGGGAAGTGTGACCAGAACACGATGATCTGCCAGGCTCACCTCGTGGACAAATGCCTCCACCTTGGGAAGCATGACCTCGTCTCCCTCCCGGTGGGGGTGCGTGAAGACAAGATGGTCATGGGCGGGGCCGGATTCGAGGCGAAGCACCGTTCCGAGCTTATCTCCGGTCAATTTCGAGATGACTTCAAAGCCATCGAGCTCGCCGGGAAAAAAGGAGCCTTCAGGAAGTTCCCAGCGCTCTTCCGCGGGAATGACAATCTCCATTCCCTTGAGTCCCTCGGCAGCAGTCCGATCGGAAATTTCACGGAACGTCACAAGGGGAAGCCCCTTATGCAATCCCATCGATTGGAGGTGCAAGGGGTGAAGTATGCGGGAACGGTCGCGGAGGTAAACGCGCTTGATGGGGGCGCCGAGAAATTCGTCAACGGTTCGGGTATAAGGTTTTAGTTGGACGGCCCCACGAAGCGCATGGGGCCGGATGATGACGGCAATTGCCAGCCACTGTTCAGAATTCATTCGATGATCTGGAGCAGCGACTTCTTCTTATGCTTGGTGGCGGCGGCGCTGAGGATTTTGCGCAGGGCTTTTGCTGTTTGGCCACCCTTGCCGATCACCTTGCCGACATCCTCTTTCGAGACACTCAGCTCGAGGATGACCGACGTGTCACTTTCCAGACACTTGACGAGAACATTCTTCGGGTCGTCCACCAGGGCTTCGGCAATGTAGCGGACGAGTTCGGCGAGGCCGTGATCACTCACTTTTTCTTCGGACATGGGGAACAGTCTCCTGGAGTTTTGCTGCCGGTCATTCGCGGGAGCGGGAACCTCTACTACCAACGTGCGAACCCATTGTGACATCCAGACCGGGTAAGTACGGCAAGGAAAATTTCCTCATCCTTCACGGTCCAGATGTCACACACGGTCTCATGACGGCGCATCAGGCCTTCGCCTTGGCGTCCTTCAGGGCCTTCTTCGCGGTGACCTTTTCTTCGTGGTACTGCTTGAGCACGCCCTGCTTGCGCAGGATCGAGCGCACTGTTTCCGTCGGCTGGGCGCCCTGCTGCATCCAATAAAGGGCACGGTCGTACTTCAATTCCACCTGATTGTCCTTCATCGTCGGCTGGTAACGGCCAATGATTTCGATGAACTTGCCATCGCGGGCGCGACGCGAGTCAGCAATGACAATGCGGTAGAAAGCGTCATGGGTACGGCCGATGCGGGTCAGTCTGATCTTTACCATCTTGAGGAGTTCCTTCCTGAATTGAGTCCTGCTTGATTTGGGGTACTTTTTCCGGTCGGGCCGTCAGGACCAACCGTGAAATCTTTGCTTTAGCGCTTCCGGTTCTTCTTCTTGCGCCGGTCCTTCTTCGCCCGGGGCTGCGAGGCCGCAAGCTCCCGTTGCTGCTGCTTGAGCATTGCCTTCTGGGCACGAAGCATCTTCTTCGGCATCGGGCCACCACCCGGAGGCAAGCCGGGCATCCCTCCCATGGGAGGCATTCCGGGAATTCCCCCGCCGGGAGCACCGCCCCCGCCGAAGGGATTCATTCCGCCCATCATTCCGCCAAGTCCGCCACCACCGCCCATCTGGGCCATCATCCCCTTCATCTGGTCAAACTGGCGGACCATGTCGTTGACGGTCTTGAGCGGTTGTCCCGAGCCCTTGGCCACACGCTCGCGGCGGCTTCCGCTCTTCGACATCAGATCGCCATTGCGGCGCTCCTCGTCCGTCATTGACTGGATCAGCACCTCAAAGCGCTTCAATTCGCGCTCCAGCACGTCGCTGTCGATGTTCTTCATCGCCTGGCCCATTCCGGGAATGAGGCCAAGAAGCCCTTTCAGCGGGCCCATGCGGCGGACGGCTTTCATCTGGCGCAGGAAATCATCGTAGGAAAAATTCCCCGATGTCAGCTTCTCCTGCATGTCCATCATTTCGTTTTCGTCGATGGCATCCTGGGCCTTGCGAACCAGGGAGACAATGTCGCCTTTGCCAAGGACACGCCCGGCCACGCCTTCGGGGTGGAAGGGTTCCAGATCCTCGGGCTTTTCGCCGGTACCGATGAAAACGATGGGGCGTCCCGTGACGGCCTTGATGGAGAGGGCCGCACCGCCGCGGGCATCACCGTCCATCTTGGTGAGGCACACGCCGTCGATGCCGATTTCCTCATTGAAGGCCCGGGCGGAATTCACCGCGTCCTGCCCCGTCATGGCGTCGGCCACCAGGAACGTATAATCCGGCTTGAAGGTGTCGCGAACCGCCACCAACTCGTCCATCTTCACTTCATCAATGTGAAGGCGGCCTGCGGTGTCGATAATCAGGACGTCATTGCCGCTCTTCTTCGCCTGCTCCACGGCACCCTTCACAATGGCGACCACGTCGGTCACACCGTCCTGGGCGTAGACGGGGAAGCCCATGGTCTTGCCCACATGGCGCAGCTGATCCACCGCCGCCGGGCGGTATACGTCGCACGCCACCAGCAGGGGATTGCATTTTTTCTTCCGGACGTGGACGGCCAGCTTCCCGCAGAAGGTCGTCTTGCCGGCGCCCTGAAGGCCCAGCATCATCACCACATTGAGCTTGCCGGGCTGGACGATGAACTCGCGGTCCTCATCCGTCCCGCTTCCCTTCATCATCGCCACCATTTCATCGTGGACGATTTTGATGAGCTGCTCGGCGGGGTTGACCCCCTTGATGACTTCCTGCCCTGCGGCCTTCTCCCGGGTCGCATCAATGAAGTCCTTCACGACCTTGTAGTTAACATCCGCCTCCAGAAGGGCCAGGCGCACCTCGCGCAGGGCCTCCTTCATGTTGGCTTCCGTCAGCTTGTCCTGACCGCGGAGCTTCTTGAATACGGAATCTAATTTATCGCCAAGGGCTTCAAACATGGGAACATCCGGTTAATTCGTCAAATTTTGCGTTCATCACCCCTGCCCATCCATCGAGCGGAGTTTCGTGGCCACTTCCTCAAGCTCACGCTTCAGGCCCTCCACATTATAGAGCACCCCGCCGGAGCGCTGGAGGCGATCAATGGCCCCCTCCAACGTGGCAATGCAGGGGCCAAGACCCTCCACACGGGCGGGCTGCTTGGGAGCCTCGGGAGCCGCCATGGGCGCCTCCGCAGACTGCCGGGAAGCCGCCGCTGCCACCTGATCCGGGGAAAGCCCGAGCTTCGCATCATACTTCTCCAGGGCCTGCTCGGCATGCTTCACCGCATCATGAACCGCCTGGCGGGAAATCTCGAATTCCCGTGCAATCTCGCCAAACGACAGATCCTCCTCATAATGCAACTGAACGAACTGACGCTGGCGATCGGTGAGCAACGGACCATATAGATCCATCAACCGCGCGACACGCACCGCCCGCTCCACCGTACCATCATCTTCAGGAACCTGGTTGGATACCGAATCTGTAGCCATCGATCAGGGACATGCTCCGGATCAAATTCCGCCCGACAACCCACAAGGGGACCGCCGACCGGGGCGAGAGAAGAGGCCACCCACGGCACCCCTGTCAAGGTAAATGGCAGGGCACACCGGATTTTGACCCCAATCCTTCACATAATTTCCCCGGCCCTTTTTTTCGCTCCAAGGGCTTCGCGGCATTTTCGCGGAAGAAAATTCGGCGTGTTCGGCCTGCCC
>JAFIGB010000397.1 GCA_020831705.1 Candidatus Sumerlaeia bacterium
GGTCTTCAGCTGGAACCAGTCGCGCCACTTCCTCACGAGTTGGTACGGGGCGGGAAGTGCCCTCCAGCGCCTGAAGGACGAGCATGAGGTCGACTTCTCGATCCTCACCCGCATGATCCACAAATGGCCGCTGCTGAGAAACGTACTTTACAACGTGGAAACCAGTCTTGCCTCGGCGCTCCCGGAATTGATGCGTCTATACGCGTCCCTCGTTGAGGAGGAAAACATCCGGGAAAAATACTACAAGATCATCCATGATGAATATGAGCGCAGTGGCGCTCTCATTGACGAGGTCTTTCGCAAGCCCCGCGTGGAACGCCGCCCCAGGATGATGAAGACCATTGAAATGCGGGACAAGGGACTGCGAATCCTTCACCAGCATCAGGTCGAACTGGTCCGTGAATGGAGAAAGCTCCGCGCGGAAGGAAAGGACGAGAAGGCCAATGAACTGCTGCCCAGGGTCCTTCTTTCCATTAACGCGATCTCGGCGGGGTTGCGCACCACCGGTTGATCAGTCAATCCCGGGTGGGGGAGAAGGTGGATCGCCCTTTTTCCCGCCCTGGATCCAATCCTTCCGTGCCTGCATGTATTGACGTTTCAGCTCCAGTTTGTCCACGCTGGACATCGCGCCACCGGTGATGGCCCCGGAGCCTTTCGAGCTTCCCATTGAACCGGATTGTGTCGTTGATGCGGTGTCGGAAATCGGATTGCCGTGGGAGTCAAATTCGCCGGTGATCGATCCCGCCACGCCTGCCTTTAGAACATGGGCGAGGGCTTCCTTAACTTCCCGGCGTTCCACATGTTTTGCAAAGGCGATGAGTTTTTCCTTCACTTCCTTGCGAAGAGGCCCCATTTCCTTCAGGACCTTGGATGCCCCGTCTCGCATTGCGGGATCCTTGCTGGCAACCCGGTCAATGGTGGAATTGATGGCAAGATCCCGCATGGTTTTTTTCTTGTCCGATCCGCCAAATTCAGCTGCACAACTAATCGCGGCGGATACAACCATGGGGTCCTTGTCGGTCAATTGATCCAGAACAATGTCGAGGGCCTCGATGGGGGCCAACTGGGACAACTTGCTCAGTGCCTCGACCTTCTTCATGCGGCGCGTCGATTTGCTTGAAAGAAGGAACCCCTTCTTCAGCGTCTTGATATAGTTGTCTATCTCGGCGGGATCGGCGGTCATGTTGACTTCGCTGCTGGACGATTGGGACCGCTCCCCATCCGATCCACCGTCCTCCACACTGAGAAACTGGTCCATATAGCGGGCACCATCAGCATTGAGTGCCGGCGCTTTTCCGGCAGCGATCAGATCCTTGTAGCGCATGAGCGTACGGCGCCCCTCGGAACCACCGATCGTCCCGATGGCATGGATCAGGGGGGGGATGATTTTCCCCTTGGTGACCGGCTTTCGTTCCTGCGTGGCCGTGTCCCAGTAATATTCCTGATGATACGTGCTTTGGGAATTTTCATCATGAAGCGCGGCATTGTTGAGCATGCGCTCAAGAAGAGAAACGAAGGACTTGTCGCCAACCTGGGAAAGAACCTCCGCGATGGCGATATACGCCGCTCCATAACGCATCGTGAGGGGGTCCACAGCAGCAGTAAGGCCCTTGATGTCATGGGGACCAATTTTGATCAGCGCCTCGGCAGGCTCCTGGCGATGACCCAGTTCCGACCCACGATTCTCCTGCCCCTTGTGATGGGACGTTGAGGAGTCGGGCGCCCAGATCAATCGCACCAACGACCGAACGGCAAAGTGGCGCTGCGCCTCGTTTTGTTCCTGGGGCTTGAAGGTGAAGACTTTCAGGGCCGCCGCTCCGGCGAGTTGGGTCAGGTCCTCCGGAACGTGGGTTCTGAGGAAGTCAAGAATGCGGTGTCGCTCCTCGGGAGTCGTTCGGGGTGATTTGACCATGGAACCGAGGCTGGCGATGATGCGTTCACACTCCTTGAGATCCACGGTTTCAATGCGCCGCTTGGTGAGGATGCGTCGCAACTCGTTTAGGAGTTCCTCGGCGGCCTCCTCGCCACCCATTGAACCGAGGGCGCCACTCAGTTCCTGGGACAACTTGGAGGAGGTCTTCCTGTCCCCCCGCAGGTCGTGCAGGAAGTCATGAAAATCGGGAGTCCTGAAGGCGCCCATGACTTCCACGATCTGCCGAATGGCATCGGTGTGCTTGTAGTCTTTCGCCCACTTGGAATAGATCTTGGTGAAGAACTTGTTGGTGCCGATGTCCTGAAACGTCAGGAGGACCACCTTCTTGGCGGTAATGCCGAGGTTGTTGTAGGATCGGGCCTCGATCCGCGCGAGCTTCCCTGTGGAGGTTTCCTCCTTGGGAATGAAGTCCGTGAGGATCATGGTGGCATCGAGAAACAGGTCGGGCTGTTCCTCCTCAATGGGAATACGAAGGAGGGAGCGGAAAATATCGCCTGTGTTTCTAAGGGCGAGTTCTTCGGGTTCCCCCGTTTGGTCCTTCCCCGGGAGAGCCTCTTGGACTTCCACGCAGGCGGAAACGAGGGTCGTTGACCACTCCCTCTCCAGATTATCAACGTTCATTCCCCCCACATCCCGAAACCGTTGCTGTCGAGCCTCTTCCAATTGATTGATGAGGTCGGGGGTCAGGAAGTAGTCCCCCGGCTTGCGGGAGAGTAGCTTGGTCAGTTCAAGGGCTTCACGCTGATGATTGATGATCGTGGCCAGGACGGATCCAATCAGCTGGGCCCGGCGTGGTTTCGCGGAATCGTCAGCCAGGGCCATCAAACGGGCAATGTTCGCCGCTGCCGATTCAAAGTGTCGGCCACGGGTCCATTCACGGATCTCCCGCATAAGCCGCTCAGTGTGAACGTCCCAAAGCCGTTTTCTCCATTCATCAGTGATGCGGAAGAGACGATCGAGGGCCTTGCCAATCAGGACCCCACCCTCCCCTTTAATCTGCATGGGTGCCAGTTCGGCAAAAAGATGCACCGGGGGGGAGATCAGGTCACGATATACTTTTGCGGCAGATCTGGCGACTTCAATTCCTGCCTCCTTGGGGTTGGAGGCTTTCGAAACAAACTCACTGGCGACACGCATGGCATCATCGGGCTTGCCAGCCCGGAGCAGCTTCTCAATTTTATCGGTGGGACTTTCGCTCATAATTTGTTTCTATTGTCGCTCCTCGCTGAACACTCAAAGTGATTGCCGCCCAAGTAGGGATCGATTTATGCACACAGGTGCAAGCATAGAGCGGTGCTGCCACTTCAACAACTGGAAACAGACAAAAGTCATGGCCGACACAATTTTTACCAAGATCATCAATGGGGAAATTCCCTGTGACAAAGTCTACGAGGACGACCTTGTCCTTGCCTTCCGCGATATCAAGCCCCAAGCTCCCACTCACATCCTGATCATTCCCAAGGAACCAATCCCAACCGTGGACGACCTGCAGGAAAACCACAAGGAACTTGCCGGGCATATCCTCCTGACCGCAACACGCATTGCCCGGGAGGAGGGGCTTGCTGATGATGGATACAGACTGGTCTTTAATTGCCGGGACCAGGGAGGACAGGAGGTGTATCACATCCACATGCACCTTCTGGGTGGACGACAAATGAATTGGCCTCCGGGGTAACCGGGGGTCCTTGAAGGGCAACCATGACCATATCCTCACCCGTAAAATTGGCCGACCTTGATCCCAATCGGCTTTTCCTCCTCCCCCTTGGGGTAGGAAGCGCCTTCACCAGAATCAGGTTCCACACCTCCGTCCTGCTCATCGCAGGGGGCAGGGTCGTGCTCGTCGATGCACCGGCACCCCTTCGCAGGGTCATGTATGAAGCGGAAAAAAAAGCAGACCTACACATCGATGCCAATGTCGTCGATGCCCTCTTTCTGACCCACCTTCATGGAGACCATTGCAACGGTGTGGAGGAACTTGGCTTTTTCCGTCGCTTCAACCCCGCCCTGAGCAGGCCGGCCCTTCATATCCATGAAAGCCTTGTCGCCCCCCTTTGGCATCGCCTCGAGCACGCCATGTCCATCGAAGGGGACCACTCGGGACTCGATGGTTACTTTGACATCAGGACCTTCAACGATGGCGACCAGATGGATTTGGGGATCCCCGGATTCGTCCTCGAACCGATCAGGACCAATCACTTCATCACCTGCCATGGTTTCAAGGCGAGCTACCAGGGTGCCTCGATCGGATACAGTTCCGACACGACGTTTCTTCCCGGGTTGATCGATTTTTTCAAGGATTGCGATCTGATTCTTCACGACTGCGGACCGGGAGCAGGGCACACCGACCCGGCGGCCCTCCTCGCCCTCCCCGAAGAAATCCGCCGCAAAATCCGCGTGATGCACCTCGTTGATGAGTTCGATCAGGCCTCCTATCCCATCGAGGCCCTCGAGGAAGGGAAGCTTTACAGCATTGAAGGCTCTGGCCAAAGAGCTTGATTTCTGGGAAAATTGGACCTAACTCTTGAAGTTTCCCCCGGTTGGGGAGTATGTCTCATGGTGATGGATCACTCCAAATAGCAGGAGCAGCGCGAAAGATGTTTTTCTTCATTGTCAGGCAACAGGAAGCGGCCATTGTTGAGTCGCTGGGCAAATTTGTTCGCATTGCCAATGCAGGGTTTCACTTCAAGATGCCCTGGGAACGTGTGGCGGGCCGTCTGACCCTTCGCATCATGGAACTTCAGGTAAACGTGGAAACCAAGACCGACGATGACGTCTTCGTGCGGGTGCGCATTGCGGTCCAGTATTACGTCATCCCCGAACGTGTCGCCGATGCCTTCTATCGGCTTTCCAACCCGGTGATGCAGATCGAGTCCTACGTTTATGACGAGGTTCGTGCCACGGTCCCCCGGATGAAACTCGATGAAGTCTTCAAGGAAAAGGAGGTCATCGCCAAGGCCGTCCAGGAGGGGCTTTCCGAGACGATGACCCAGTATGGCTACGGAATCGTCCGCGCCCTGGTCAACGACATCGACCCGGATGCGAAGGTCAAGGTGGCGATGAATGAGATCAATGCGGCGCAGCGCTTGCGCAAGGCAGCGGAGGAGCGCGGCGAGGCGGAGAAAATCCTCAAGGTCAAGAGCGCCGAAGGCGATGCGGAGTCCAAGATCCTTCAGGGGCGGGGTATTGCCGGCCAGCGCAAGGCCATCGTCGACGGACTTCGTGACAGCATCGAGGAGTTCCAGCGGGGCGTCCCCGGTGCGAGCAGCAACGATGTCATGCAGATGGTCCTCATGACCCAGTATTTCGACACCCTGAAGGACATCGGTGCCAATAACCGGGCCAGCACGATCCTGCTGCCCCATTCACCCAATGCAATTCAGGATTTGAGCGAACAACTTGGCCGCTCGGTGATTTCCGGGAATCTGGCCTCACAGTACCACAAGGAAATGCACGAAAAGATTGGACCAAGGAAAACAGCACAGGAGGAGGCCGCCGACGAGGATGCCCGCCAGCGCAAGGTCCTCGAGCACCCAAAGGCACCTCCGCCGTCTCCCCCCGGTCCCCATGGCGACGGGGATTAAATTGGAATCCGCCTTCTCGGCCAAATGTTGAAACTTAAACATGTCTAAAACGGCAGTGAGAGACAACCACTACTTGTACCGTGGATGGCGGAATTGAGGTCTCAGGGGAAATTTTTCTCTGGGATTTTCTGGCATTTACCCTTGACGGATCACCCTTTAAGGTACATTCGTTTACCGCGCTTTTCCTGTTCGGGCCTCCATCGCCTGAATAAATTGGATACGATGCCAATTAAAAGATAAGTGTGACAGGAATTCAGAGCCACTTTAATGGCATGAATGACAAACCCCAAGTATAAGGAGCATAAAACCGTGAAAAAGTTTCTTGCGCTATCAGCAGTCCTCGCCCTGATGGGCGGATCTGCAGCCTACGCAGTCCCCTACGCGTCCCAGATCCGTGTTCAGGGACCATCTGCCTTTATCGGGCAGAACTTCAATATCAGCTACATCATCAATGAGCAGGCTGATACGATGGATGTCACCATCGACATTCTGGACGCTTCAGACGATGTTGTTGCCAGTTTCCCGGGAACAAGCAACTGGGGACCAAACACCGTCGCATGGAATCTCACGACTGACAACGACGAGGGTGACCTGGTTGATGAAGACGAGGGCTTCAAGGTCCGGATCACAGTCGATGCACAAAAGCCCGACGAGTGGAACTGGTTCACCATGAACCGTGCCATCGATCAGGCAGAAGGATGGTGGACAAATCCCCCCAATGATGTGATCAACCATGCCGTCATTAACGATGGCGAGAACGCCCTGTTTAGCCGCGTGCGTGCGCATTCCGTCAACGTCCCCTGGGATCAGGATTCCGATCAGTTTGGGTTTGTCTACCTCACATCTTCACATGCCCCTGGTGATTTCGACCCGGGACACGGAATGGTTGTCAGGACAACAACAGACCTTCGCCCCCCACAGGACTCCCTTAATAATGGGCGGGATACATCTGTCCTGCGCCACCCCGGCAGCACCGATCCTTCCAGCCACACCTTCCAGGATGCTTGGTACATGACGGAGGATCCCCTCAACCCCGAATATTACTACGTTTCCGGCCAGGCATCTTCTGGAACCCGTGTTTACTACGGCCATATCACTGACTCCATCGGAGAAACAGTGCTCGGTGACGGTCCTGGTCCCCGCAGTATTGCTGTTCGTGCTGATGGTACCGACCGTATCATCTACCTGACCCACGGAAACAGCCTCATTGACCGTGCCGTCGTGGACGCAAACAACCAAATTCTCGAGGGTGATTTGGTCGACATCCTGAGCTTGAGTGTCTCCGCTTATTCCAAGCAAGTGATGCTTGATAGTGCCGGGAATCTCTACTGGCTCTCTCGTGATGGCTGGGTGTATCGCTGGCCCTCATCAGTTGTTGATACAGCCACAACGGCTGGTTCCCTCACCGAGGCAAATGCCGACTGGTCCGTTGATGCCACGGGAATCACTGCAAACTCCGGAAGTGGAAAACTCTTCGAACTCGCAGAGACCCCCGACGGTGACATCATCGCTTCCTCGAATGAGGGCCTCCTTCTTCTTGGCAACGTAGCAGACAGCAGCGTAACTCTGGTTCTCACCGGGGCAGACGTCTTCTTCGAGTTCCCGGCTACAATGCCCATCGCGACGGGCTTCGGCTCCGGACTTTACTCCGATGCATTCGGAAACATCTACTTCACTGATGGTGCCACGGGTATCGATCTCGGTGTAGCAGGTATCTCCCCGGGTGGTGATACGGAAACCGTAGTCAATGCTCCTTCCTCCCAGACGTTCGACGTCATCCTTGAAACCTCCGCTGATCGTGATTGGCTCCTTTACCAGTAAGCCAAGTCCAACAACCCAGCTGAAACCAAACTGCTCCGGGTACGGATTATTCCGTATCCGGAGCAGTATTTTTGTGCCCAGTGGCATCCCGGTTGATTGTGAAGAAGGCCAAATCTGGGGCGGGTTCAATGGTCAGGACTGATGTACCCGCCGTCTGCAACCATGAGTCATCATGCCTGCTTTGAGAGCTCCATCCACTTGATTTGTGGAATGAGCCCTGTCAATCCACGTTAATAATTACTCGGTAATACGGCCAGCCAGAATGACTTCCAGGCTGTCCACGGCAACGTTTGCATCCCAGGTAAGGTTCCCGCCGGTGCCTCTCAGCTTTCCTTCCAGGAGCAAATAAATCCGGCCATTACCCGGAAGCGCATTGCTGTTGTTGCTCATCGGCGAACCGGGGATGACGGATGTCCAGTTCCCAGAATCGTGGTTGAAAATGGAGACCTCGAATTCCATGGAGGGATGGACGGATTGCGTTGTGTTCACCGTGATTGAATCAACCACGGTTCCCTTGCGGTAGGCCGGGAGCTCCACGGTAATCACCGCCCCCCGATTGCGCAGTTCCATCGCGGAGGCATTGTCCCTGAAGGAGAGTTCGCCGGCATGGCCCGGGCTGATTTCCCGCGTTCCTGCGAGTTTGAAACGAAGCTCCTCGGTGACGAAGCGAAAGCGCTGCTCCCCGTCCTGAAGGTCTGCTTGAAGGTGAACCACCGTGGAGAGTGTGCGCCTGTGTTGGTCGAAGGGTACATTCCCAAGCAGGTCCTGGTCTTCATCATGATGAAGACCAACAAAGGTGACCATCCCGTGGTTTGGTGGAAGGAGTATGCCCGTCAATTCGGGGCGAAGCATCCCATTGAGGATCAGTTCGAAATTATTAATGGAGATGGGGTCTATATCTTCGGAGGGGATGACGGAATATTCCCCACTGAGACGGGGAAGGCCGGGAAGGAACCGTCGATCCCCATCCCCGGTCCCCACACGAACCTGATCGCCGGGAGCCATGGCTCCAAGATAGGTTTGGCGTCCACCATGGAGCAACCAGGCATGCTCAAACCACCGGGAGGTCTCATTGGTGATGGTTCCATGTAAGCCACGGGATTCCAATATCAGGTCAGCCTGAACCTCGCCATCAAGGCGGGATGTCCCCCTGATTGCCATGCTCCTGATGTCATACGTGCCAATGTCCCATGAAGGGGATGAAATCCGGCGCCCTGCTCCATCGTAGGAGAGGGTCGGCAATGATCCGCGAGCCTGGGGGGCGGATGGAAAAATCCCGCGACCAAATGACAGGAAGGGACGTTCCTGAAACTCCTGATAATCCCACCAACGGGAGATATCCTCGATGACCTGATTTTCATCTGCCGGTTTCAGTTGGAGGCGGCGTGCCTGGGCGGAAAAGATATTCCCAAAGGTGTGGAAACTGCCCAGTTGTTCCCCGGCGTTATAGACCTCCACCCGCAACTCACGAAGGGCCGAGGAACGCTCCTTGATGATCCGCCCCAGTCCATAGATGAGGACAAAGAAGGCAAGCACGATCGCGGGAAGGGTGAACCATGCCCATTCGAGTTTTTTCCTCCTTGATAGCCAGGAAAAGTTCAGGGGGCCCACGACAAATGTATAGAGCACGCAGATGGCGATGATCAACAGGGGGTTTGGTGGTCGTGCGGCACGGCCACCGATTGCCTGAAAGCTCCCGGATAGACGGGGAATGTTCTGCTGCCAGTCTGCCATGTCCCGAACAGGAAGCAGGCTGAACCATGTTGGCCCGAATAGACGCTCCACGCCGGCAGAAGAAGCCCGGAAGTCCAGCGCCAAATAGAGAATCTGCCCGTTGCCATGAGCCTCACGGACCAGCAGGGGAATGCCGTCCCTCGAAAGCAGGGTCTCGGTCCCCGCCTTGGGTTCGGATCGAGCAAGGACATACGACCTCGTTCCCTCCTCAAGCTGGTCGCCAATCTGGATGGAACCTCCCCGGTCAACCAGGGTTGTGCTTCCGGTAAGCTCGACAGGTAGTAAGGCCCGTGCCGCCGGGTCGGAATAACTGGCAGCTTCCGAACCAGCCAGCATGACAAGCGTCCCACCCATCTGGACCCAGTCGCGAATCGCCTGCAGTTCATCAGGGGCAATGCCACGATCCGGCCAACTGGAAATTATCACCATGTCGACGGCGTCCCAACCGGCCCAGTGGTCGGGGAGGCTTTGGGGGGAGAGGCGGCCGGTGATCATTTTGTCCAGGCCACCCCGCATTCGGGGCAGCGACGGTCGGCTTGCACGGTCCGTGATCTCAATGGTCAACATGTTGTCATGGTCGACCTCAGAGGTGTGAAGCTGAAATGCCCTGAAAATGCGCCCCCGCTGGTTCGTCAGGTTAAGGAGTGGTGGTGACGCCAGCCCTGCAGGAATGCGTGTATAGAGGACGTATCGCTTCTGGGAGGCCGCGGGAATGTCGATGGAACGAACAAACCGCATGGCGCTTTGGCCCTCATGGGGCGTCGTTGTGACCATCAATTGGCCATCAAAATCCCGCAGTTCAGAGAGACTGATACCAGCTGTTGGCTGGTTGGAGATATCAACAAAGACAGGGGTCCATGCCCCGGGACGATAAAACCCGTCAAAGCCAAGGACGGGGGCGACATTGAGGGAATCTGCCTGGCCATGGGCCATGACCCCACTTGTCAGCAGGAACAGGGAGGCAAGAATTCCACGGAGCCACCATCGGGTGATGTTCATTCTCTTGTTCACTCCCCAATGCCTCATGATTCTGAATTTAGTCGAACACGAGAACATCCCGGTTCGCCTCCACAAAAGCCGGACCGATTCCTGAGACACGAAGCATGTCCTCCGGGTGTCTATACGGTCCATGACGCTGGCGGTCCTCGAGAATACGCTGGGCCATGACGGGGCCGACCCGGGTGAGCCGCTGCAATTCCGTCGCGTCTGCATGGTTGACCCTGACGTGGTCGGAGTTATGACCACCATGCAGGCCTTGTGGTGCCGCCTCGCTGGGTGGAGGGGCAGGGTCCGTTTGCTCGGCTTGGTCACCGCCCTCGATCGTTATATACGTCGACAGGCGCTGAACGGTCTTGGGGCCAATCCCTGGGACTCTTTCCAGATCCGCGAGGTCACGAAACGCCCCACCACGGTCACGCTCATCAAGGATGGCCTGGGCTCGGGCGGGACCGATTCCCGGAAGCGCCATGAGAGTGGTGGCGTCGGCGCTATTCATCTCCACCAGGCCACCGGGGGCCAAAATGCCCTGCTGGGCCGGTGGCTCATCCCCGGGATTGTAGGATTGGATCAGCATTCCCGTTTGGTGGCGGATGATATGTTCCTCACCCAGGGCGGCGGGGGAGGTTGTTGTATCGAAAAGTGCCAGAATCGATGCTGAACCAAAGATGACCACAAGGATCCCCAGCACCAACCTGAGTTGCCCGAGATCAGCACCGCCAAACATGATGGTCAGGCCTTTGACCGCTGGGTTTCGCTGGAGTTGGACTGCATGGCCCGGTCGAAGATCTGTTCAAGGACCTGCCAAAGGCGCAGAACAGAAGTAAATGATCCGTTCCTCAGGCGCATGACCACCTCACGCAATTCTCCCATCGGATCGGTTCCCTTCTCCTCCTTGTCGGAGATGACCGAGCCCTGTCGCGCATTTTCCAGCATGAATTCAAGGACATCACCCAGTTGGACCAGATCGGACTGGATTCCTTCACTGGTGCCGAGCAGATCGGCGATGCGGGGGGTGTCCAGGCTGTCACTCATTTTATGGCGGGATTCATCCAGCTTGCAGATCGGAATTGGAGATAACGAAAAATCGATGAGCTTGATGCGTTGGTCAGGACCAATAAGGATATTCTCGGGACGAAGATCCCCGTGGGGAACGCCCCGAAGGTGCGCGGTATGAAGTGCGGATGAAAGGTGCATTCCCATCCTGACAAGGAGGGGAACGCCCACCCCGCCCAGTTTGTGCAGGAAATCACGAAGGTTTCCACCGGGGAGAAACTCCGTTGTTACACGAAGGATCACACCCTGCCGATCGGCGAAGGTCATTTTGGCAAGGTTGGGATGATTCAACTGGGCGATCAGACGAAGGCGATCCTTGAGGACCTGATACTCCTCCTCGTCCATCGCGGGGAGCCTGAAGAGCTTCAGTGCCACCGGAAAATCGAGGAGTTCATCGGTCGCCTCAAAGACGGCTCCAGTGTCCGATTCGGAAAGCAGTCGTTGTATGTGATACCGCTTTGAGAGGGCAAAAATGGACTCCACCGAGTATTGTGGTTCCTCACGCTGACATCCGAGGGCGAGGTGCCCGACAATCACGTCATGGGAAGGAAGCGAGGCGAGTACATTACGTGGTCCCTTGGTTGCATTCTTCTCCTGCTCCTCCAGTTCCTTGGCGGGTATTCCATCCTGAGTGTCGGCGAGGTACTTTTGAAGTAACTCCCGCGGTTGGTCTCCCGGATCCGACACCTTTTCCGATGAGGCAAGGCGCTTGTTGTGCTTGAGAAAAAGGACCCGTTGTTGAATTTCCGGGAGTGAGTCGTCAACGGCCAGCGCATTGCGATACAGGTTCGTTGCATAATCAAGATAAAGGGCTGCCTCGAACTGACGACCTGCCTTGGACAGAAAATCTGCGGAGGGTTTTACCGGACTGTCAGGACTGGTCACCGCCTCGATGAGTTCCATGGCCTCTTCCCGGTTACCTGCATCCAGGGCGAGGGAGATGAGAAGGAGCCGGGTTTTTTCATCCCCCGGTGCCTTGGTGATGGCCCTGCGCAAAAGTTCGCCCCCACGGTGTGTATTGCCAAGAGAGAGGTATATCCGGGCGGCTTCCCTGGGGTCGTTCCCTTCTTCATAGCAACGGGCGGCATCCTCCCAACGGGAGAGGATTCCCCATTTCACGGCTGCTTTTAATGGGGCCGATTTTTCGAGTTTACTGACTTCCTCCTCCGTAGGCAATGGCGGGCGCTTGGAGCCAGGGTCCTCCTCGGAAATCTCAGCTGTTGCCGCCATGCTGGCCGACTCCAAAGCCCCCGTGATGGGATCATTGGCATCAGCAAATTCGCCGGAAGGATCTTTCCGCCCAGGTTTGGGATCGCGATTTGAATTTCCAAGGGATGGAGGGAGCCCGTGTATGGGGTTCTCTCTGGATGGTTTTCCCAGGCGGGTGATCAGAAATACTGCGAGCGCAATCAGGAGAATAATGGCACCGACGATGAGCGCCAACAGCAGTGGGTCGTCTCCAATGGAAAGCGTAAATACTCCGCCAATTGCTGGCAGGAGCAGGCCCTCGCCATGGCAGAACATGTCAGATTGTTCCATGAACCATTCGGTCATGCTTTTGCGCCTCGCCGGGTTTCTTGTTCAATTCTCAACCTCACGGTTATTAAACAAAAGGTGGGTGAATCAAGGGCAACAGGTTTCCGGAGGTCCATCACGGAGGTCACCGGCAACTCGCCCTGGCAATAAGTTGGGGGGTCATGTAGTGCGGCTTGGGTGGCTCGCCGGTCTTGATGAACTCGATGAGTTTCTGGGTGGCCTGAAAGCACATCTCCTCGATGGGGTACCGCAGGCCGCTGAGGGAGGGATTGCCGAGGAGAAAGGTCAGGTTTTCCTCAAATCCCACGAGCTTGAAGTCGTCCGGCGAGCGAAGCCCCAACTCCGCCAGTTCAGAGAGAATGACGAAGGGAAGGGAATCCCCGAAGGTCAGGACGCCATGGGGCTTCCCTTCCTTCTTAATATATCCACGAAGTTCCTTGGAGGCCGCAGCCTTGTCCGTTGGCAGATAAACCGTGGAAAACTTCACATTCGGGTCGGTGAAATCCTTCACAGCCTTCCCGACTCCTTCCAGGCGCTCCACCGTGGATTGTTCCCGGCGACGATTCTCGGGAATGGCCACCATGATGTGGCGGGCCCCGCAGACAATCAGGTGCCCCATGGCCATGCGTCCCGCCATGGTTTCATCCGTCCTGACATTGACAAAATCGCCAACAACCGGGGTCGGCCCCACGATGGCCAGCTTCACACCACTGGCAACGACCTTGTCGAGGGCATCGGCATCATCCTCGGGGTGAATCCAGATGATCCCGTCGACCGTTTCCTGGGTCTGATTGATCAATTCTGGAATGGAGCGCCCCGGGTGACGGGGCATGACGACAAGATCGGTGTTGTCGTTTTTCAGGCATCGGGAAATGCCGTGCTGGACCAACATCAGGTCAAAGTGGGTGAAAACCTGTGACAGGGAGGTCGTGTCGATGGGGGCCTCCAGGGAGTCCTTCACCGGGTAACAGAGGCCAATGGCATTATGGCGGCCGGTTGCAAGACGCACCGCCGCACGGCTGGGACGGTATCCAAGCTTCTTCACGGCAGCAAAAACGCGTTGTTTCGTTTCCTCCCGGGCACTGAAGCCATCGTAGGAGTTGTTGAGAATTCTGGATACGGCGGCGATGGATACGCCTGCCTCCCGCGCCACATCAGAGATGGTAACCCGCTTCGCCTGCTTGCTTGTGCCTGCTGCCATGATGCGAAACTTTCCGAGACCTTGAGATTTTTGGAGCGGTGTGGCCGGGGCGAACCGGTCCGGCAACGGCACACCGAAACCGCTTTATGGTCAAGCCAAGAAACCCCCTCGACACCTTGAGGATAGGATTCGGCCTTTTGCACTCCCCATCGTGTCTGCACATTGATCTGTCAGTGCCCACAAGGAGGGCAATCGTTGTCGCAATAATTCCCCCGGAAAATTTCAACAATCCGGGTCTCCCATGTGGATCAATCAACCATTCCAATCACAAAAATGGGGCGATTGGGATTCCACCGAACTTCGCAAATGCGGTCGATTTTCCCATAACGACCTGAAGCTCAGAAATTTTACAAAAAAAGTGCATCTATGCTTGTCCTCGGTAAGGCCGCGACATTATGTATTTTTACAATTAGTTGATGCTGTTTCACTGCCACCACCCGGATCCACTCATGAATACCAAGCAATTCCCCAAAATCATCTCCCTCATTGCCATCCTCGTCATCGGTGTTTTCACGCCGGTCCAGGGCTTCGACCCAGGGCGGAATGGGAATCTTGTCGTGAATAACTCCCAGACCGTCGTTGTCAATCCCACGGCAATCCTTCTCCACCAATCAGCAAATCAGGGGGCCACACAGGTCCGGCAGGATCCTGATCAAAACGTTGGGAATGTTCTCGGATTACAGGTTGGCGACCTGATTATGATTTATCAGGCTCAGGGGGCTGCAATTCAGGACGTGGATACCTGGCAATATGGATCGATCACAAATCTGAACGGTGCGGGAAGGTATGAACTCGCCTCGGTAACGACCGTACCTGTTTTTAATGGTCCTCCTGGATCCAGGGGCTTCATTGGCATCTCCACGGCCTGTGGCGGGCTTCAAAACTCCTACAATATCAGCCAGGCTC
>JAFIGB010000413.1 GCA_020831705.1 Candidatus Sumerlaeia bacterium
TTCTTCAATGTCTTTGGTCCTGGCGAGGCCCACAAGGATGACATGCGTTCGGTGGTTCACAAGGCCTACCATGAAATCCAGCTGACCGGGGCGATGTCCCTTTTCCGCTCGGGGCACCCCGACTACCGCGATGGGGAACAGAAGCGCGATTTTGTCTACGTCAAGGATGCCGTGGCGGTGGCCCAGTACTTCATGGAGAATCCCAAGTCCAACGGACTGTTTAATTGCGGAACCGGCAGGGCGCAGACATGGCTTGATCTGGGCGAGGCCATTTTTGCGGCGATGGGACGGGAAATGCGGATCAACTGGATCGACATGCCCGCCCATCTTGCCCGCAAGTACCAGTACTTTACCCAGGCCGAGGCGTCGAAGTTGCGCGCGGCTGGGTACGACCGTGAGTTCATGAGCCTGAAGGAAAGCGTGGCGGATTACATCAGCGAGTTGGATCAGGAAAGCCGTTTCTGATCTTTTTGCGGTTTTATTCCCCTTCATCGTTGACAGGGGCGGGGTTTATGGTGTTCCATCCCGCGCTTTGCTGGAGCCCTGCCCCGGTGGGACATCCATCCTGCGACTTTCCCCGTTGACGCAGGCCCCGACGATTCGGCTGACGGCGCCCCGGCAAACCCGCCTGATTTCAGGCCCCTTATCTGACTAATTCCGTGGAAATTCTCCACGTTTGAGAGCGTAATTGAAGATGAAAGCACCAGTCAGCACCCTTCGACGCGACCACGAGATTCCCGAGAAGTGGTATCACATTGATGCCTCGGGTCTTGTTGTCGGCCGGTTGGCGACCCGTGTGGCTTCCCTGCTCCGCGGCAAGCACCTCCCCGATTATTCCCCCCACCTGGATCACAAGATCCACGTGGTGATTACAAACGCCGACAAGGTGGTCTTCACAGGCAAGAAGCTCACCGACAAGGTTTATTACCACCATTCCGGCTGGCGGACGGGCATCAAGTCCATCACGGCCGGCAAGCTGATGGAAAAGAAGCCCGAGGAGATCCTCACCAAGGCGATCCACGGAATGCTTCCCAAGAACCGTCTGGGACGGAAGCTGGAAACACACGTTCGTATTTACCGCAGCGGTGACTACAACGGCCAGCATGCAGCCCAGAAGCCCGAGGACTTGGTTATCAAGACTCGCACCCCCAAGGAAAACTAATCCCGGAGACAGTAAATCAACATGGCGGAAAAAATTGAACAGTACTCGGGGACGGGCCGACGCAAGTGCGCGGTCGCCCGTGTTTACCTTCGGCCGGGCAAGGGCCGTTTCATCGTGAATCGTCAGGAGTTCAAGTCCTACTTTGGCGATCGTCCCGAGCTTGAAACCTACATTCGGCAGCCGCTGAAGGAAACCCAGAACCTGACCAAGTTTGACATCATTGTCAACGTTCAGGGCGGTGGTCCCAACGGCCAGGCCGGTGCCATTCGCCATGGCATCGCCCGCGCCCTTCTGACCTTCAACGAGGGGACACGTCCCCTCCTCAAGAAGAGCGGCTTCCTTACCCGCGATTCCCGTATCAAGGAACGCCGGAAGTACGGCCTTCACAAGGCACGCAAGGCGAGCCAGTTCAGCAAGCGCTGATCGCAGTTTCGATATTGGCCGGTGGTTTTTCCTGGCCAATCCTGTCGACTCATTTCACGACCACCCTGGAGTTCGAGTGAACTTCGGGGTGGTCTTTTTTCCTCCGTTGCGCCAAAACCTGCCGTTTCCGGTTGAAGGCGTATCCTGCAATCACAAATAATTTCTTTGAGATTTTTCAACCGGCCGGTCAATTGACCGGCTGTTTACTTATTTCGGTAAAATTGGAGCCCCCGACTTGTTTGAAATCGCCATCTCACTATTGGTTGGTGGAACACTTGGCGGTGGTGTCTGTTATGCCCTGTTTTTCAAAAAGAAGGTGACTGCATGTGCCGAACAGGACCAAGCGGCGGATGCACGGGAAGTGACCGCAGGGGCTGCCAATGAGATTCTCGGCCGGCGGCTTCGCCGCCTTGAATTGCTTCGGGAAATCAATCATGGCGTTGCCCGGGCGCGTGATTTCAATCAGGTCATGGAGCTCTTCAACGACCTTGTCCCGAAACGTTGCAAGGAACTCGGCCTCAGCCACATCCGCCTTCTTCTCCCCGACAATGATGGGGCCCTCACATCCGCACGGACAATTGCGGAAGGCAATCCATCGGTGGAGCTTCTCGATTCTGAGGGAAACAAGCTCCTTAAGACCGCAGCCCAGCAGGTCCTGACGGATCGGTCCTCCCTTTTTCTGGAGGATGTCACCTCCAATCGATTATTAATCGATGGGAGTAGTGACGGCGAGCAGGTTCTTCAGAAGGTTTTTCTGATCCCCATTCTTTCCAAGGATGAATCGCTGGGAGTTCTGGAAGTCAGTCAGCAAAAGGGCGCCCCGGTTATGGACGAGGCGGATCAGGAATTTTTCACCCTGGTTGCCGACCAACTCGGGAACATCATCGAGAATGCCCGTCTGATTACCGAGATGAGTGAGGCCGAAAAGGAGGCGCGGGAAAAGGAAAGCAAGTACCGCCTTCTTGCGGAGAACAACACCGACCTGATCTGGACGGTGGACATGATTGGCCGCTATACATATTTGAGTCCATCGGTGGAACGGATGCTTGGATATACACAGGAGCAGATGCGCTCCCGTGCCGCACTGAGGGCGCTCACCCCGGGCCCGGGTGCGATCCTTGGCGATGAACAGTTGCGGGAACTCGGGGTGGAGCCGCGGGAGCTTCGCAAAAATCAACGCTCCCAAATGCAGCACCAACTGGAACGGGCCGATGGCACGAAGATCTGGGTGGAAACCCGCGCCACGGTGGTCAAGGACCAGGAAGGCAACCCCATCGGTTTTCAGGGTGTGACCCGCGACATTGAGGAGCGGAAGCGGGGGGAGATGGCGCTTCATGCAAGCCAGGAGCGCTTCAGTGCAATTTTTGAGGATGCGATGGATGCCATCTTTATCCTTCGCAATGACATGAGCATCAGCGATGTGAACCCCATGGGGTGCCACCTGCTACGGCGCTCGAAGGATGAAATCATGGCGATAACCTTCGATGAGGCCATGCTGGTTTCGTCGAAGGAGGAGTTTGATCTTACGCGGCCTGAATTCAAGGATGGTGTCAGGCTGGAGGCCCTCGGGGTCACCAGCACCGGGGATCTCGTTCCCGTGGAAGCCTCTATTGCGCTGATCGAAACCGAGGAGGAGGAGCTTTACCTGGCGATTGTTCGCGACATTTCCGAGCGCCGCGAGGCAAGCCGCCGCCAGAAGGTGATGGACCGCCGAATGCGGGGCATCGTGGATGCGGCGGATGAGCTGCTCACGTCCGGCTCCCAGGATCAGATATATAGACAGGCCGTCGAGTTGGCGCGGAACCGCCTCGGCCTTGGAACGTGCGCCATTTTCGTACGTGAGGGGCGGAAGATCCGGGGGACCTGGGGGATCGATGACGAGGGGAACGCAATCGACCGCAGGAAGCAGGTGTTTGAAGCCACGGAGGACTGGTTGGAGCTGTTCCGTCCCCAGGGGAAATCATCCACACGTGCAGTCTATACAACATTGGCCATCCCGGGTGAAACCCATGGCGCCCTTTGCTTTCCAAGTGCGGAGTGGTCCATTGTTTCCCAGGTTCGCAACGACTCGAACCAGCCGGTGGCGCTCCTCGTCGCGGAGGCACCAAGCCATGAGGGGCGCGAGGCGGAGGACCTTGCGGAGGTCGTCGCCATTTTCTGTTCCCTCCTTGGCGGCATCATTGAGCGCCGACTCATTGAGGATGCCATCAAGGAAAGCGAGGAGCGCGCACGCCGTGCGTATCAGGCGAAGCAGCGGGAAATGGACAAGATCGCCGAGGTTCACAGTCGGTTGCTTCCCTCCCGGTTTGAAGCGACGGCGGGCCTTGCCTTTACGGCCCAATGCAGGCCAAGTGCAGATGTTGGTGGGGATTTCTATCTTGTCCTGCCCCTCCAGGACGGGCGGGTGGCCATTGCCATTGCCGACGTCTCCGGGCACGGAGCCAAGGCGGCCGTTGCGACTGCCACCAGCAGGGCGCTGATATACACGGCACTCCGAGAAATCAAACCCGAAGAAGGGCCCTCCATCATTCTTTCCAGGGTCTCCTCCTGGTTGCAGGACCAGTTGGATGTGGAGCAGTTCGTGACCGTATGGCTGGGCTTCTGGGATCCCGGAACGGAGGAGCTTGTCTATGCAAGCTGCGCCCACCACCCGGCCGTTCTGGCGAGGCCCTCCTGTGAGTTATGCTATCTCCCGCAGGATACCGGGCTTCCCGTTGGAATCAGTGGTGTCATTCCCGATCCGCCACCGCAGCAGTCAACAAAGCTTGAGGTGGGCGACCGGATCATGCTCTATACAGATGGTTGGGTGGAATCGCCATCGACGGCGGGGGAGACACTGGATGGAAAACGCTTTTTGGAATTCGTTGCGGACGCCGAGGGCCAGCCGCTTGAGCAACTGACCCTTTTCCTTTTTACCCAATTCGAACACTTCGTCGCAAATACGAGTATTTCCGACGATGTGACGTTCCTTGCCTTCGATCGCGTTGAATAGACCTCAACCCCGAACCTGACCATTCCCGAAGACAACCCACTTGGCCGTGGTCAATTCCCGAAGGCCCATCGGACCGCGTGCGTGAAGCTTGTCCGTGGATATACCGATTTCCGCACCCATGCCATATTCCCCACCGTCGGCAAAGCGGGTGGAGCAATTGATGTGGACACAACTGGAGTCAATGGCACGGAGGAATGCCATCGCTCGTGTATGGCTGTCTGTAATGATGGCCTCGGTGTGATGGCTGCCGTAATGATTGATGAAGTCGACCGCTTCCTCGAAGGTGTCTATAACACGGACGGCAAGGATGAGGTCGAGGTACTCCGTATACCAGTCCTCCTCGGTCGCCGGCTTGGCCTTGGTGACGATCTTGACTGTTCTTTTGCAGCCACGCAACTCCACGCCCTTCTCCATCAATGTCGCCGCTGCTGCCGGGAGGAACTTTTCGGCCACCTTGCTGTGGACCAGCAGGGTTTCCGCCGCGTTGCAGACGCCGGGGCGCTGAACTTTTGCGTTCACGATGATCGGCACTGCCATGTCGAGGTCGGCAAATTCATCAACGTACACCGTGCAGTTGCCATCAAGGTGCTTGATGACGGGAATCTGGGAATCCCTGGTGATGCGCTCGATCAGTGACTTCCCGCCACGGGGAATCATCAGGTCGATATATTCCTTCATCGAAAGGAGGTGGCCGACTGCATCGCGGTCGATGGTGGGAACGATTTGAATCGCGCCTTCGGGAACGCCCGCCTTTTCCACGGCACGGGCAAGCACCGCGGAAATCGCCATGTTGGAGTGGATCGCCTCCTTGCCACCACGAAGGATTACGGCGTTGCCACTTTTAAGACAAAGGGCGGCCGCATCGGAGGTGACATTGGGGCGCGATTCGTAAATGAAACCGATGACACCAATGGGGGCGCGGACATGACCGAGGCGAAGCCCGTTGGGGCGGACACGTATATTTTCCATCTCGCCGACCGGATCGGGAAGGGCTGCAATTTCCTCCACGGCCCGTGCCATGGCATCGATTCTTTTCTCGTCGAGACGAAGGCGATCGACCATGGCGCTGGTCAGGCCATTTTCCTCGGCAGCTGCCAGGTCCTTGGCATTTTCCGCCACGATTGTTGGCGTTTCGGTGCGCAACAGATCGGCCATTTCCTGAAGGGCGGTATTCTTGTGCCCAGGTTCCATGGTGGCCACCTTGCGGGAAGCCTGACGAGCGCGATTGCCCATCTCAAGGATCATCGATTTCAAGTCGCTCATGCTGTTTTCTCTCACCTGATTCCAATTCGTTCCGTCCACGACGGAGCAGATCACGAGCATTCCCCGAACCACTCCCACGGGTCAAAGGAAGGTTTCCGCGCTTGCATTTTCCCTGCAAAGAATATTAGAAAGAGGGAGACCCATTTGGAGAATGACCATGACCAAAATCCACAAAATCCCCCTTTCGATCCTCCTCGTTTTGACTTCCGCCGCCATGGCGGGGGAGGAGCGGCCTTTCGGCATCCAGGTCATCGACGGGGAAACAGGGCGGGGGGTGCCAATGGTGGAGCTGCAAACCACGAACCATTCCACCTATGTTACCGACAGCGCCGGGTGGGTGGCGTACCGCGAGCCGGGGCTCCTTGGTTCCCGGGTGCATTTTCGTGTCGATGCCGATGGGTACGAACATCGTGCGGATGGGTTTGGATATCGGGGAATGGCCTTCGATACCATCCCGGGGGAAACGGGCACGATGACGGTCTCCCGGAAATATGCCGCCGAGCGTCTATACAGAATCACCGGTGCCGGGATATACAGGGACTCGGTTCTTCTTGGGAAGGAGGTGCCACTGGAAAATCCCCTGCTGAATGGCCGTGTCATGGGTCAGGATTCCGCCCTCGCAGTTGTCTATAACGATCGAATCTACTGGTTCTGGGGGGATACCAGCCGCCCCGGGCATCCCCTTGGCAACTTCAAGGCCTCGGGAGCAAAGGCATCCCTTCCCGGTGATGGGGGGCTGGATCCCTCGGTGGGTGTGAACATGGAATATTTTGTCCGTGATGACGGATTCACCAAGGGGGTCGTTGATGTGGAGGAGTCCGGGGCGACATGGCTTGGCGGGCTTTTCGTCATCGAGGATGGGGATGGAAACGAACAATTGGTGGGGCGTTGCAGCAGGATGAAGTCCCTCGGCGAGGAACTGGAGCGATTCCTTGTCATTTGGGATGATGAGCGCGAGGTCTTCGAGCGCCTTGGTGCCCTTCCGCTGGATGTTCCCCTGGCGCCGTCCGGTCATGCCTTCCGCCATGAAGTTGATGGGACGGAGTATGTCTATTTCGCGAACCCGTACCCCAATATTCGGGTGCATGCCCGGTGGGATGCGATCATCGACCCGGCGGCATACGAGGGCTTTACCTGTCTGATTCCGGGGGAGCGTCTGGACATGGAGTATCCTCAGATTGAAAGGTCGCCCGATGGGGATGTGGTGTGGGGGTGGAAGGCAGACACGCCGCCGGTCAATGTGGTGAAACAACGGGAACTGGTTTCTTCAGGGCATCTGGAGGAACATGAACGGACACATGTTACGAAGGATGTTGAGTCGGGTGACGAAATCACCCTTTGGGGTGGTAGCGTTCGATGGAATGAATATACATCAAGCTGGGTAATGCTGGCCCATCAATTGGGAGGGGATCCATCGTTTCTTGGTGAGGTTTGGTTTCTGAAGGCGGACGCACCCGAGGGGCCGTGGGCGAAAGCGGTCAAGATTGCCACCCATCGCGTCCATGACTTTTACAACGTCGTTCACCATGACTTCCTCGACCAGGAAGGGGGGCGGCTCATTTATTTCGAGGGAACATTGAGTGGCATCTTCGCCCCCGACGCCCCGCCAATTCCCCGGTATCAGTACAACCAGATCATGTATAGACTGGACCTCGCCGACGAACGGCTCAGAAAAGTCCTTCAATCCGACCCGACGGATTAAGCCCGATCTGTTCAAAGGCACCATGTTCGGGCATGCCGGGCATGAGGAGCATCTTTCCGGCAAGGACGACCAGGAACCCCGCCCCATTGCTGACGGTCACATCGCGCACCCGCAGGCGCCATCCAGTTGGAGCACCAGCCAGCTTGGAGTTGTCGCTGATGGACAGCTGGGTCTTGGCCACACAAAGGGGAAGGCCGGCAAGGCCGTTGGCCTCAATACGGGCGATGCTTTCCAGCGCCGAAGGGTCAATATCCACACCGTCCGCGCGATATATCTCCTGCGCCAGGGTCTCAATTTTTTCCACGATCGGCTGATTGACGTTGTATAGATAACGTATATCCGGGGGCGGGTTGTTAGCGGCCAACTCAAGAATCGTATTCGCCAGGGTGATGGCACCTTCCCCACCGAGGGCGGCTGCTTCACTGACGGCGAAGGGGGCATCCATTTCCCGGGCAAATTCCTCGAGAACCTCAAGTTCCTCCAGGGAATCATGGTGAAAGCGATTCGCACATACAACCACGGGAAGGCCGAACTTGCGTAGGTTTTCGATGTGTACCTTCGCGTTGGGAAGGCCCGCGCGCAGCGCCTTGATGTTTGGCTGCGACCAGTCTTGGCCGTCCTCGCCGCCATGGGCACGAAGGGCACGACAGGACACGACCAGAACCGCCACCGAGGGGCGCAGGCCTGTTTGACGGCACTTGATGTGGAGGAATTTTTCCGCACCAAGGTCGGCGGCAAAGCCAGCCTCGGTAATCACGTAATCGGCCAGTTTCAGGGCAAGACGGGTCGCGACGACGCTGTTGCATCCGTGGGCAATATTTCCAAAGGGTCCGCAGTGAAGGAATGTCGGTGTGCCCTCAAGGGTTTGGAGCAGATTCGGGCGGAAGGCATCCCGCAGAAGGGCCATCATGGCACCAATGCAGCCGACCTCCCGGGCGTGAACGGGTTTATTTTCCTCACTCCATGCAACAATGATCCTGCCAAGGCGCTGCTCCAGATCCTCCATGTCCGAGGCAAGGGACATGCACGCCATTACCTCGCTGGCAGCAGTGATCAGGAAACCGGACCGGTGGGGGAATCCATCGGCCTTGCTGCCAAGTCCAAGCTCCACCTGGCGCAGTTGCCGGTCGCAAAGATCCATAACTCGGGGGAAGATGATCCTGTCTATACCGAGGCGATTTCCGTGGTGGACGATGTTGTCTGTACAGGCCGCGAGAAGATTGTGTGCAGCCGTGATGGCGTGGAAGTCCCCGGTGCAGTGAAGGTTGATATCCTCCATGGGGACCAGTTGGGAATATCCGCCGCCGGCGGCCCCTCCCTTCATGCCGAGGGTCGGACCAAGGGACGGTTGGCGCAGGGCGAGGATGTGGTTCACGCCAAGCTGGCCAAATGCCTGGGCGAGGCCGATGGAAGTCAGCGTCTTGCCCTCGCCGAACCGCGTGGCGGTCATGGCGGTCATGAGGATCAATTTGCCGTCCTCATTATTGGCGACCCGCTCCCATGCGGCAGGGGTGATCTTGGCTTTCGAGCGCCCATAAAGCTCATATTCCCCCGATTGGAGCCCCGCTTTTTCGGCAACATCCTCCATGGGGTGGGGTATCACCGTGCGGGCGATCTCCACCGCGGGTGGCAATGGTGCCAATGATTCCTGAATGTTGAGTTTGCTTTTCATGGTTTTGTGGCTCCGATTTGTTCCCCACCAATAAAACAGACAATTAAGCGTCAAATTGGCGGTGTAGGGCAATGGGATTCGGGGAATAAGCCTGAAAATCCGCCCCGGATGATGGGAGTCAGGGGTAAATTTGATGTGGTGATTCTCGCTGGGGGGCAATTCATCCTTGGCCACCGCCAGTGATGTGTTGCACGCTTTGCATCCTTTGGCCGAGTGACTGGTGTGCCCGGTTTCCGGCCGACCAAATCCCGAGGAGATCACCCGTTCATGAGCCACTTGCAGGATCCCTTCAGCGTACGCGCGGAAATTGAACTCAGTACCGGCCGGAAGGTCGCCTATTATTCCCTCGACCGCCTCGAAAAATTTGGGCTCGGCGAGGTCTCACGCCTTCCCTTCTCCATCAAGGTGCTCCTCGAATCGGTCCTGAGGAACTGTGATGGTTTTGCCATTACCGAGGATCATGTGAAGGCCATGGCCGCCTGGAAGCCAAATTGGACGCGCGAGGAAACCCCCTACAAGCCCGCCAGGGTCGTCCTGCAGGACTTCACCGGGGTACCGGCCGTTGTGGATCTCGCCGCCATGCGGGATTCCATGAAGAAGCTCGGTGGTGATCCCTCCGCAATCAACCCGCAGATTCCCTGCTACCTGGTCATTGACCACTCGGTGCAGGTGGATTTCTTCGGTGCTGCCGATTCCCTTTTCCGCAATGAGAAGGTCGAGTTCGAGCGCAACGCCGAGCGATACGAATTCCTGAAGTGGGGCCAGGGCGCCTTTAAAAATTTCCGCGTCGTTCCGCCCTCCACCGGCATCGTTCACCAGGTAAATCTGGAGCACCTTTCCCCCGTGACCTTCCTCAACGAGGATCTCGGTGTTGCCTACCCGGACTCCTGCGTCGGGACCGATTCCCACACGCCGATGGTCAATGGCCTTGGTGTCATTGCCTGGGGTGTTGGTGGTATCGAGGCCGAGGCGGTGATGCTGAACCAACCGATCTATATGCTCGTCCCCGACGTGATTGGGTTCAAGTTGACGGGCAAGCTCCCCGAGGGAGCCACCGCGACGGACCTCGTTCTTCGCATTACCGAGATGGCCCGCAAGAAGGGCGTCGTCGGCAAGTTCGTCGAGTTCTTCGGCCCCGGTGTCAGCAGCATGTCGGTCGCCGACCGCGCCACCATCGGCAACATGGCCCCGGAGCAGGGCAGCACCGTCAGCTTCTTCCCCGTTGATGACAAGGCCCTGGAGTACATGCGCCTGACCGGTCGCCCCGAGGAAATGATCGAGCTGACCGAGAAGTACATGAAGGCTCAGGGGCTGTTCCGTTACGATGATTCCCCCGAACCGGAATTTACCGATGTCATGGAGCTGGATCTGTCCACCATCGAGCCCGCCATGGCAGGCCCAAAGCGCCCCCATGACTGGTTGTCCCTCAAGCAGGTCGGCCCGACCTACAAGCAATCCCTCGTCGCACCCGTTGGCCCCCGTGGTTTCGGTCTCAAGGAGGAGGAGCTTACCCGCACCGCCGAGGTGAAGGACAATGGCTCCAGCGCCACCATCGGACATGGTGCCGTGGTCATCGCAGCGATCACCTCCTGCACGAACACAAGCAATCCCTCGGTGATGCTCGGCGCGGGACTTGTCGCCAAGAAGGCCGTCGAGAAGGGCTTGAAGGTGAAGCCCTACGTCAAGACATCGCTCGCTCCCGGCTCGACAGTGGTGCGTGAATACCTCAACAAGTCCGGCCTCATGCCCTACCTGGAGCAACTTGGCTTCAACATCGTCGGTTACGGATGCACCACATGTATCGGCAATTCCGGGCCACTTCCCGAGCCGGTGGCAAACGCCATTACGGAAGGGGATCTGGTTGTTTCTGCGGTTCTTTCCGGGAACCGGAACTTCGAGGGACGTGTCAATCCGTTGACCCGCTCGAACTATCTGGCCTCGCCACCCCTCGTTGTTGCGTATGCCCTCTTCGGCACCACCGCCATGGATATCACCGTCGATCCCATTGGCGAGGACAAGGATGGCAATCCTGTCTATCTCAAGGACATCTGGCCCACGACGAAGGAAGTCGAGGACATCGTCATGAGCTCCGTCAACCGGGAGCAATTCCAGGAACGCTACGCCGATGTCTGGAAGGGTTCCGAGGCATGGCAGTCCATTGCGGCCGCCGCCAGCGAGTTGTACCCCTGGAACGGCGATTCCACGTATGTACAGAACCCGCCGTACTTTGAGGAGTTGACCCTTGATGCGGCTGGCGAGATTTCCCCCATCGAGAACACCCGGGTATTGGCCATTTTTGGTGACTCGGTAACGACCGACCACATTTCACCGGCTGGTTCGATTGCGGCCAATTCTCCTGCGGCGAAGTACCTTGAGTCCTGTGGTGTTGCGCGGAAGGATTTCAACAGCTACGGGTCACGGCGCGGTAACCATCAGGTGATGATGCGGGGCACGTTTGCCAACATTCGCATCAAGAACATGCTGACTCCCGATGTGGAGGGGAATTCCACCCTTCATCATCCCTCGGGGGAACAGATGAGCTTCTTTGATGCCGCGGAGAAGTACCATGCTGAAGAAACACCGCTGTTGATTCTTGCAGGCAAGGAATATGGGTCGGGTTCGTCCCGTGACTGGGCAGCAAAGGGGCCGGCGCTCCTTGGTGTCCGTGTGGTCATTGCTGAAAGCTACGAACGCATCCACCGCAGCAACCTTGTCGGCATGGGAATTCTCCCCCTTCAATTCCTCCCCGGCGAGAATGTCGCCGCCCTTGGATTGACTGGTAAGGAACACTTTACCTTCCATGTGCCTGCGGATATCGCCCCCGGCGACAGGGTCAATGTAACTGCGAAGGATGAGAGCGGTTCGGTGAAGTCCTTCGAGGTCGTCAACAGGATCGACACCCCGGTGGAAATCGAGTATTACCGTAATGGCGGCATCCTGCACACGGTTCTCAAGAACCTGGCGAAAAAGTAAGATGCCCTCCACGAGTAACGAAACACCAGGGTAACACCCACGCGGGCGGCGGTATTTCGCCGCCCGTTTGCACTTGCGGAAGAATACCTAATTGGCCGGGCCACGCCAGGGAAGACTCCAACCGGCCGGC
>JAFIGB010000417.1 GCA_020831705.1 Candidatus Sumerlaeia bacterium
GGCACCGGTGCCATAGGTTTCGTGTCCGACCTTGCGGAGGTATCCGGGGGAGGGGGCGTTGCGGAACGGCCAATACAGGACGTCAGGCAAATCATCAGCGCAAGAATGGAAATCAGGGAGTGGAGTGCGTTGGGTTTCGGGAAAAGGTTCACGTTATCTTGGTTCCTGGACTGCAGCAGGGAGAATGGACTGTAGGAAATGGGATCGCCCGTATCCACAGGTGGTTTGCCCCTTGCCCATGGGAAGAGCGGGGAGCTTTCCTAGGGAAGCAAAACGATTCTGATCGTGCCAAGTGAAAGGGCACTGAAAACGACCATGGACCCGGAAGAACTCGAAAAAACCCTCGCCCATCTGTACCAAAGCGCACAATCCGCCAGCAGCGAAGGCCTCAGCGATGAGGCATTGAGCCGATGCGAGCAGGCTCTGGAGCTTATTGAAACCTGGGGCGACGATGCCGAGACCCACGGGTACTCCGACTTCGTCATGCTCAAGGGCGATGTCCACTGGGGAGCAGGCAACTACGAGGAAGCCTTTCAGGCCTACCACCGCGTCGCCCTCAATGATCCCGATCGCCATGATGCCCGGGTCGCCGTCGGGGTGGCCCTTTACCACCTTTGCCGATTCCATGCAGCCCGCGAGGTCCTTGAAAAATGCAGCGCCGACGATCCGGACAATCCGGAAACCTGGCACTACCTCGGTCTCCTTGCCCTGCGGTTCGATGAGCATCTTCTGGCCCTGCGCTTTCTTGAATTCGCCCACGAGCTCAACGAGGAACGGTATCATGTCCCCGTTGAAATTTCCGAGGAGCAAATCCGCCAGGTTGTCGACGAGCAGATCGAATCGGTCCCCAAGGAAATTCGCGCGGTCCTCTCCAACGTGCCCATCATCCTGGAAAAACGCCCTTCCATGGATTTGCTCTTCTCTGAAAATCCCCCCATGGATCCCACTCTCCTCGGCATTTTCGAGGGCATCCCCCTCCCCGATTCAGGCCCCTCCACCATCGTCACCACACCGACCCGCATCGTTCTGTTTACGGAAAACATCTGGTTGGTGGCCAACGACAGGGAAACCCTTGAGGAGGAAATCTGGGTCACCCTCAAGCACGAGATCGGGCATTTCCTGGGCCTCGACGAGGACGACCTCGCAGAACGCGGACTGGATTGAACGACCGGGTCAGATCACGTTCGAGCCCCCCCAGCAACACCCAAAGAAGCAACAAGAGGCCAAGGGGACGCTGGAAAAAATAAAGCACCCCGACGATCTCAGCAGCCGGAGTCCCCGTGTAGCCGAGCCGTTGCCAAAGGTACCACAGGGAAGGCCCCCCCAGCAGAACCCACAAGATCACCGCACGCCGCACATCCAGATACCCATGGAGCATCAGCAGCGCCATCAGCGGGATCAGTGCGGTAAAGTGATGTTCCCAACAATCATTCACGACCAGAAACCAGCCGATCCACATCAGCCCAAGAGCGGCGAGGGAGAACTGCCGGCGCGTCTCCCAGATCACCCATGCGATAAATGCCGCGTAAACAGTCGCAATGAGCAGGGAGAAAAAATACACGGGGTCGAACCAGTGGGGTAGCTCCTGCCAGCCATATTCCACGCCCATTGGATGGCCGGAAAGTTTCCAGAAAATGGTGTTCACCAGGGCAGTCACCCCCTGGCGACCGGCGTAGGGCGGCTCCATCACGCCCAGCAGGCTTGCCCCGAGGTCCCTCGTGGCCAGTGCAGTTCCGTAATTCCCATCGGCGAGGAAGTGCCAGCCGATGGTCGCCCCAAAGAGCACCGCCAACGCCAATGGGACCATCCTCCTCCACCCCCAGAAAAAGAGCGAAGGCGCCATGGCCAGTGGAAAAAGTTTCAGCCACATGGCAGGCATCCAACACCACATCCAGCGGCGATCACCACGGAGGAACCCCTCAATGCCGAGGAAAAGGAGGATGCCGAGGAAAAAGGAAAACTGGCCAAGATGGCGCTCCGCAATCAAGGGGAAGGAGGCCAGCCAGAAGAGGGTCAACGGAACCATCATCGACGGTTTGCGACCAACCGTATAGAAATAAAGCAGCCAGGCCGCCAGATAGAGCACCACCGTCCATAGAGCGAAGGCAATCCACGGAGGGAGGATGTTCAGCGGGACGGCGAGCCAGAAAAGGGTGACAGGTGGATACCGAAAATCCGTGGCGTAGGGAGCCCTTACTGCAAGCGGTTGTTCCGTTGTGTAGGGATCCCCGCCACGGAGGAGCCGTGCCCCCGCATCATGGATGGAGAAAAAGTCCAGTCCCGGGGCCTGCCTCAGGAGCAGCCCGCTGTCCACCGTAAGCGGAGCAAGGAGTCCCACGGCGGGGTGTTCGCCGAAACGGCCAAAGGGAAGCGACATCAGGTTGATCAGGAGACAAACAGCGAAGAGCACCCGCGCGGGGAAGGAGGCGTGCTCAAAGACCACCGCCCATCCGCGCTTTACGGTGCTGATGATTCCTGTTCTGACCTTCGCTGAATCCACGTTCAAGAACCCTGTCATCCTCCCCGAAGGAATTCCCCCTCATCATGCACCCGCTTTGGTGTCGGTATGCTAGGGGAAAGAATTGCGGAAAGGGCCTGGGGGGCCACCACGCCTACTCGATGTCCTTTCGAAGGATGACGATGGGCCTGGCATGATTGGATAAGGTGGCCGTCTCATCTGCAAGGAGCGGCTCCAATTCCTCCCAATACCACCCTTCCAGTCCGGCCATCAATTCATGGTTGAAAAGGTTCACCCGCGTCTTGTCCCCAAAACCAACGACATCGGCAACATGGGGCACGAAGTTGCGTGTGGCCTTCCACCCACCGCGGTATTCCAGCGTGCAGTCACCGCGGTAAAAACGAACCCGTACCCAACCGCGATGAAAGACAAGGTCGAGCAACTCGATCCGCTCATGATTCCAGGCCAGATTCGACACCTCCGATTCTCGAAGTCCAAAGTCCTCCGGGTGTTCACGAACATGGCTGGCGTGTTCCATGATTACCAGATGCTCCAACGTGTGCTGATGAAAAAAGTAACCGTGTCCACCGGGAATTCCCATGGATCAGTCTCCTTCCTCGGGGATCAAATCCTCGATAGATGTATATTCCCTGCGCGGGGCGAGATAATCCAACGTATCCACCTCAATGCGCCGGGAGGAAAACAGAAACGAACTGATAATACTGGGCGGCCTCAATGAGCCGACCCAGCGGGATGGGCCTCCCAATTCAATGGATAGACGATGCATCGTCGAAAGAATAACCTCCCGCCGGTCCTCGCCTTCAGGGACACTCGTTGTCAGCATCGGGATATGCTGAACCCCCGCGGCGATTTCCACCGCCTCCTTCAGGGTGCCGCACTCCGGTTCATCACCACACCCAACAGTCAACAATGCCCAACTGACCTGCAGGGGATCATCATTCCTCAAACCAAGAATCGCCACCTGCTTTGTGATGACTTCGTGCGCCAGTTCCAGGGTATCAAAGCTCAAGTGATACAAGTCATGATTCCCTTTTTTATTTGTGGGTGAAAGATGGTAAACCGTCAGCATCAACGGAACCTTCGGATCAGTGGGGAGCATCGTCCCAAAACCAAGGGTGCAGTAATACCGTTGATTGGGAAGTTTAATGGCAGGAATGTGATGGTAGGGGTTGTTTTCCCAGCTTCTGGCTCTTTTGGGGGATCTGCCCAGGGAGAAGAACGCCCGCGGATTGTCTTTACTCATCATATATGGCCTCCTTGTGTAAGCCGTCCGGAGGCATCCATGAAAAAACCACCGGCGGCATCGAATTGGATGCATCGCGGTGGTTCGGCGGGACCGTTCATTAAATCAGTGAGATGTTTTCGATTCCTCAATTCGGGAATCGCGCATGCAACCCGTCGGGGTTGATAGCACCGTAGCCTCACGTCGCTCGGTTGCCGGGCGAAAACCTCGCCACTCGCAATGCACCCCCATACAACCACAACCCCCGGCGCCTGTCAAGTGTTGGATTCAAGTCCAAAAGGGAGCGCGGACACCCCTGCCCGTCGGGATATCGGTGACGCATGTATATCAAAAGGGAAATTCTGGAGATGACATACATGAAATCCGCCCCGGCAGGGGCGTTACAATCGTAGCCCCGCGTTTCAACGCTTGTCATTCCTGAGAAGTTGACATTGTTCGCTGGGCGCAGCGATGGTTGCGGCCATTCCAGCCTGCGGAGCCCGCTCATGTTCCCCTCTTTCACGCTCCTTTCCGCCCCAGATTTTGCCCGTTCTGAGTTCTTCGG
>JAFIGB010000418.1 GCA_020831705.1 Candidatus Sumerlaeia bacterium
CTTTGTTGATGTCGTTATGTGCGTGGTAGGTGTTCCTTACAACAGCCTGGATGCGCTGGATCTGCAGCGGGTTTGCCTGTGAGTTCGGGTTGGTACCATCAACATTGAGGTTGTTGGGGTTCGGAATCACGAAGATGGGCAGCGCACCGTTGACGACCTGAAGGGCGCGGACGGCGTCGCCAAGTTCCACCTGGCCGTTGTTGGTGAGATCACCAAGGCTGGCGGTCAGGCCAAGGTCAGCCATGAGGGCCTCGTACCAGTCAACGTAGCCGGAGCTGTTCGTGTCGGCGGTGAAGGAGTCGCCATCCCAGCCCGGGGGAAGATCGCTGCTGAGGGGATCGAGACCGGCAGCAACCATGACGCCGTCGGGAACATCGTTCGGACCGGAGGAAACAGCCTGGAAGTCGGTGCCGAGACGGAACTCGATCACGTCGGGAAGGCCGTCGTTGTCGCGGTCGAAGGTGGCGACGATGTTTGTCTCGAGAATGTCATTGCCGCCGCGTGAACCGAAGAAGCGGACGCCATCTTCGATGGACTGGGCGCCGGTAACATCAGCACTGACATCGCCATCAATGTAACCATCGTTGGAGGAGTCAGGTCCGTAGACGTTGCTGTGCCAGTTGTGGCTCATGTTCCAGTATCCAGCGGGTGTTCCGGTCTGGCTACCAACACCATCAATGAAGACGGTAATCGGGTGCATGAACATGTTGCCATCAGAAGGGGAACCACCAATGGTGGCGCTTCCGGGGGTGCCGGGAAGCTCAACAGCGAACATTCCTGAGATGGCACCAACACGGTTACGGGTGAACTCGAACGTACCACCGTTTCCGGAGAAAAGGGCCAGACGGGCGACATCCTCGATAAGACCATCTGTGAAGGTGAGTGAGGAGGCCGTATTGCGGAGGCGCAGGGCACGGAAGGCCTCGCGGATTTCCACATTAGTAGCTGTGATGGACGTACCATCGATGGCGGAGAGGACGACGTCGTTGAAGTCACGAAGTTTGACGTTGTCGAGAACGATGGTGCCGCCATTGCCCGTGAAGGGCGAGAGGCTGTCGCGGTTGCCAAAAAGGCCGGGAACGTTACCACTGACGACCACGTCTTCAAGGATCAGCGTGGATGTTTCATCCTCAAGAACGAACATGGAAGTCGTTACGCTCTGGTTGTTCGGGGTGATGACAAAACGATCTGACTTGGCGGCTTCAGAACGGATGGTCAGGGTCTGGTTTGCGCGGACAACCGTCCCGACGGGGAAGGACTCGTCCTCGGTCAACTCATATTCCTCATTGTCGGAAAGACCAACGAAGCGGTTCGGGTCGCCCGGGTCAATCTCGTCACCAAAGGCGTTGTAACCCATGGCGAGGGTGCCACCGCCGGTGGGATCTGAGAACTTGGGCAGGCCCGTCCAGTCCGGATTGTTGACGATATCGCCGGGATCTGCGGGCGGGATGACTTCGGCGTTCAGGATGCCGAACTGCCCGGGGGGATCACCCGGTGAGTTGTCAAAGAAGACATTGGCGGGATCGCTCATGTAGTGGAGCAATTCAATGCCTGTGATCGTGTTGCCACCATTGATGACCTGGGTATCAAGGTTGAAATGGAATCCGTGGGGAGCACCGTCGGAGTAGGCACCGCCACCAACTGCCCGGACAACAGCAACGTCCTCGGCGGCATTCCCACTGTCGATAAAGACATTGTTCTCAAGCACGTAGACCAGTTCTTCATCAAGCGCCGCATTGCCGCGCCATGCGGTGTAGGGGTTGGTGACATTGATGAAGGTGTTGTTGTTGAAGCGGATGCGGGAACCGGTGTCCGTCTCCTGATATTCGCCACTCTTGCTGGCCGGGGAGATGCCACGACCGAAGTTGGAGAACACATCATCGGAGAACATCACGCCACCGTTCATCGTGTTGCCCGAAATGTCCATGTTGCTGCTGTCGGAATTCGAGTTGTCACGGAAGAAGCGCAGGTTCTGGGAACTGGTTGAAATGTTGGTGAACTCGGTGCTGTCGACTTCGCCTTCGAGAACAACATCGATATCGTTGTCGATCAGCTGGAAGCCATCGTCATTTGCATCACCAAACGGGGATCCATTGTGCATGTAAACACAATAGATGTTGGTGAAGATGCCGCTGGTATTGAGGCGGGCAACGAGATCGGGATGAAGAACGAGGTCAAACTGGTTTTCCGAGATGACCATGTTCTTGAGGCTGTTGCTCCCCGAGGGGCGGATGTAAATGCCGAAGGTAAACCAAAGGTTCGGGTCAACATTCCCATCATGGCGGACACGAATATGGTTGTTCGTGATCGTCATGTTCTCGGAGGTGGTTCCACCTGTGGCCTGGATGTAGAAACCGTAGGTGGCTCCCTCAAGGGTCAGGTTGGTGATGGTCAGATTGTCGGAATCGTTGATGTAGAAACCATCATGACCGTAGGGGAAGGTAATGCTCGCGCTGGTGTTGGCGGTCAGCGTCAGGCCTTCCTTGCCGACGATTTCAATTCCCGGGTTCGAGAGGTCCATGTAGGAATCGAGGGCGAAGCCTGAGGTGAGGTCAAATTCACCCTGCAATGCAATGGTCTGACCAGCCGGAGCGTTATCAATCGCATTCTGAATGCGGGTGAAGTCGTTGTCGGTTTCCGTCGGTGTGACGCCCTCTTGGCTGGTGGAACTGACCGGCGTCACCGTTGCCTGAGCCATTCCTGCCGAAAGGGCGAGTGCAATGACGGCACTTGCTGGAAGGAATTTTCTCCGCAATGCGGAAATCTTGCTGTTTTTCTTCATGAAGGGTCCCCCTGGATGGAAGAAATAAAAGTGGATACATAACCTAAAACCAAGCTCAGAATTCACCCTTTTGACGGTTCATTGCGGCACTTAGTGCGCAACAGAATGCCTGATTTGGGTGCATTCTGCTCTAGGTTCGGCCCCACCGATACCTTCAAAACGGGAGCCCTGTCAACAGCAAGAAGTTGGATACAACAATCGACCCGGTTTGACAGAGCAAATCGGGCCGAATATGATCGACGTTAAAACTGTAACTGCGAGGAGAGAATTGCCGGGGAAAGCAGGGGAAACTCCCCCCGGCAACCTTCAGGTAAAGGTGTTAACCTTAGTTAATGCCAGGAACTGCGGGGAAGGTGGTGCGAACACCAGCCTGGAAGCGCAGGATCTGCAGCGGATTGGCCAGGGAGAAGGGATTCGACCCGGACACATTGAGTGAGTGGGGCGAAGCCACCGCTGATGCGGAGATCGAACCATTGACGATCTGAAGGGCGCGAACGGCGTCGGTCAGGGACACTTCGCCGTTGCCGTCAAGGTCACCGAGGGGAAGGACAAACCCAACGATTTCAGTGAGGGCCAGCTCATACCAGTCGGCAAGGCCGCTGTTGTTTGTGTCTGCTGCCAGTGACCCGGGGGTCCACTCGGCGGGGACATCGGTGAGGCCAATGGGAAGCCCAAGGGCCACGTGAACGCCGTCGGGGATACCATTGCCGCTGGTGTCGAAGGCGAAGGGATTGGCGCCAAGCTGACGAGCAATGGTGTCGGGCAGGCCGTTGCCACTGCGGTCAAGGATGGCGACAATGTTGGTTTCAACGATGTCGTTGCCCTGGCTGGAGCCATAGAAACGCTTGCCGTCTGTAATGGCTGTAACAGCGGGTTCGTAGATCGCAGGACCGACATAGGGAACAGCCAACGTGCCATCAATGTAACCATCGTTGTTGGAGTCTGGACCAACGACGTTGATGTGGGTGTTGTAGCTGAAGTTAAGGCCAGTGTTTTCAACACCTGATGGGGTGGGTCCAGTGCCGTTAAGGGTCCATGTCACCGGGGTGGCGAAGATGTTGCCTGCATCGGGGGCACCGCCGATGGCGAAGTTACCCGGGCCATTGATCATCTGGAAGGTGGTTCCGGTGCCGGTAATCGTGCCGATCCGGCTCGAGGTAAGGGATCCGGAGCTTGCGCCACCACGGAACTGAACGACATTGCCCACATTTGTGATGATCGACTCCGTGACATTGACTTCGCCACCATTGTCGAGCGCGACAGCACGTCCAACCCGGTGGATCAGGACGTCGGAGGCATTGATGACAGCGGAGGCATGCTTTGCGGAAAGGGCATCGCCAATGAAGTCTTCAATTGTGGCGTTCTCAAGGTTAACGGTCCCGCCATTGGGGGTTCCGAAGGGGCTGATAATGTCGGCAGTGGCACCGCCTGGAGCATCACCGCTTACGATGACATTTTCGAGATTCAGCACAGAATCACTGGCATCAAGGGTGAAGAGTGGAGCGGAGAAGCTACCCACTGTCGGGGCGATTCTCACACGATCCACGTGGCTGGATTTCGTGTCCTCAACACCGACGATGGTAACTGTTTGGCCGGCACCAATGCGTGTTCCGGGAGCGAGCTCCTCGAGTTCGCTGATTTCCAGAAGAACATTCGAGCCAAGACCAAGGAAGCGATTGGGGTCGCCCGGATCGATTGCATCACCGAAGGCGTTGTAGCCCATTGCCAGATCGCCATTTCCGAGGGGATCAAAGAAACGGGGAAACTGGACAGAGTCCGTCCAATCGGGATTGTTGACGATGTCACCGGGGTCTGCTGCGGGGGCAATGAACAGACCGGTTACACCATAGTCAAGGCGCTCTTCCCAGGGATCATCCGTTTCAGAATTGAATTCGGTGTTCTCTTGAGTTTGGAACATGGTGCGGCGGTCAGTGGCCAGGTATTGGAATGCTTCCAGTCCCGTGAAACCATCAATGACCGTATCGAGGTCAAAGTACATGGTCTTGGGAATTGGCGAGCTCCATGATTGGGCCAATGAGTTCGTGACCGTTGTGTTGGTGAAGGTGTTGCCGTAGGCCATCAGGTATTGACCAAGGTCGGGATCCGCCTCTGGCCATGTGAAAAAGTAAAGGGCGGTTGTGACATCTTCGAACACATTGTTGTGAACCACCAAGGCGTTTGCGACCGAGGAGTAATCATTACCCGGATTTGGGTCGGTGAAACTGGCGGGGTTGCTCAACGAAGTGATAATGACACCAATGTTGAATCCGGCTGGGACAATCATCTCACCGGGGGCTTCGGGATCGGCAACCTTGAAATCAAAGCTGTTTCCCGAGAAGGTCTGCTTGCCGGCCAATGCATGGCCTGTGAAGCCTGAATTGGCGTTGTCATAGATGGAAATTCTTGTCTGCGCGACAAAGTCTTCTGCAGTTGCGGGAGTGGTATACCCAAGGGAGGCGGGCCTTGTCTCAACTCCGAAGGTATTGTCTGAAACCACCAGGCCACGAACACGAGTGGCTGAACCTGCGTTTGTTACCACGCCGGACGTTTGAACGGCGATACCATTGGTCGGCCAAAGGAATGTATTGCCAGTAATGGTCGTGTTCAGGTCGTTTCCACCACCACCCCTGAAGACAATGGCACTCCCGCCACCGTAGGCAGTCGTAACGTGGAAGGTATTGTCGGAAATGGTAAGACCATTGTGTGACCCGGAATTAATGTGAAATGGAGTGTTGAACTCTGAAAATTCAATTCCGGTGACCGTCAGGTTGGTTGTGTTGGTGCTTTGGAAGCCCATGAAGCCAGTGATCCCGGTCACACCGCCAACTGATGTGAGTTCCGGAGGTGCCGTATCGCCATCGTTCGGGGCAATGATCGTGACCGTCCCCTGACCGTTAATGGTGATGTCGCTGACACCTGTAGGGGGCCGCAATCCAAGGTAACGATATTGTACCCCGGATATGGTTGCAGAGGAATTCACATTCACAAAAGCACCGCTATCGAGTTCGAAATATGAATCACGTGCATTTGCTTCATTCCAGTCGAAGGTGCCCTCAAGGATAAGTGTCTGGCCGGTTGTGAGGCCGCTGAGCGCATTCTTGATGCGGGTGAAATCGTTGTCCGTGGCGTCCGGTGTTCCACCGGAGGCGGAAATGGAGCTGATGTTAACGACGGTCGCGTTCGCCATGCCGGCGGAAAGCACAATTGCCACAAGAGCACTTGCCGGGATAAACTTCCGCAATGCGGATGTTCTGCTGTGATATTTCATGAGGGGTCCCCCTGAAAAAAGTTGGTACAAAATTGCAAACAGTCGTCACATTGGCGTTGTTCCATGGCAGTCGCTTTACTAGCTCTTATGCAACATACCACTGTGGCGAATCGAGCAAATCCTAATGGCGAGATAACTAAGTCGGCCCCCAGAGTGTCAAGGAAATTTGACTTTTGTTGTTTGGAACAGTAAACTTATGAAAGGTCCTGTCGAGAAATGGAGGGAACCCCAACGGTTGGCCACGGTCCAAAATACTTACAACATAGGGCTTATGCTGACAGGGCAACTGCTCCATGATTTCGGGGGGATAATTGGGATACTGAGTTGCGATTTGGTTGTGGTGCCATCTCCGGAGAATAATAAAGTTCTTTCCGGAGATGGCACCGAGGGACATTCCAAGGTCGAAACCTTGTGGATTAGTTGATTCCTGGCACTGCGGGGAAGGTGGTACGAACGCCCGCCTGGAAACGCAGGATCTGAAGTGGGTTGGCCAGGGAAAGAGCCGCACCGCCCGTAACATTGATCCGGTTGGGATCATCAACGATACCGATGGGGATCGCGCCATTGATGATTTGGAGGGCCCTGACGGCATCACCTAGGGACACATCACCGCTGTCGGTCAAGTCGCCCAGATTTGCGGGAAGTCCTGTCAGACCCGAGCGCACGTTTTCATACCAGTCCGCGTATCCCGAGTTGGTTGTGTCGGCGGAAAGGGACCCTTCGGGCCAGACCGTCGCAAGAACTGCAGGATCATTGAAGTCCAGGGGGACGCCAAGAAGGACATGAACGCCGTCGGGAACACCATTGTTGTTGGTGTCGATGGAGAGGTAATTCGCATCGGGATCACCCAATTCCCAGGCATCGGGGAGGCCGTCGTTGTCGCGGTCGAATTGAGCAACGATGTTGGTTTCCACAAGGTTGCTGCTGAAAACCCGCTCGCCATTGACGAGGGTCAGTTGGGAGGCCAGCGCCGTGGAAAGGGGCGGGGCGTTACCAACGAGGAAGCCGTTCTCCTCGAATTCACCGACACCGAAGTAATCCGCATGCCAGTTGTGGCTGAAGGTCAGGCTGTTGGTCCCCGTGGAACCAATGACCGTGCCGGAGCGCCCAAAGAAGAGGTTCCCATTCCCGGGGCCACCGATGGTCAGATCGTTGATGCCCGGGCCACCCATGAACTGCATCTTGATGGAGGGACGGATGATGTTGCGGGTAAGGGTGACAGTGTCGGCACCCTGGAACCGGACGGGGAAGGTAATGTTGGAGCCAAATTCCGAGCGGTTGACGGTCAGGGAGGCGCCGGAGGTCGGACGCGGGGCGTTGGCCTGGGTGATGATGCCCACGCCGGAGTTATCAAAGGCCGAATTCTCGATGGAGACGCCATTGTCGCCATCGGTCCAGTAGGCTCCAGCAACACGCACGAGACCAGTGTTCGAGTTTTGAAACTGGACACCATCGGCGGAGAAACCGGCATTCTCGCTGGCAATGGAGACCAGGAAGGGGACATTACTGCCACCGGCAACGGACGGATTATTCCCGTCAACAATGACATTCTCAAGGGTGAGGCTGCCGCTTGTCTGGATGTCAAAGAGCGGGAAAGAAAAGCTCCCCGCATTGGGGCGGATCACAGGGAGGGGACCACTGGACTTGTCGGCGTCTGCAGCTTTGATGGTGACACTCTTGTTAATGATCGACCCGGGGGTGATTTCAAGAACATCGCCACTGTTGAGCTCAATGACTTCGCCATCGACCACCGAGTTGATGAAGGCAAACTGGTCGCCAGGCACTTCCGGCTCGGCATCGAGGGGCACCTGATAATTGGAGCCGTAATTCAGGGCCGCCACGTGAACGGCAAGAGACTGGTCGGCGACCGTGGTGAGGGCACCCACGGAAATGCCGGCAATTTCTGCATCCGCGAGACGATTCAACCCCGTATCAGGGATGATCAACTCCTCGTCCACCCCGTCACCAACGACGTAGTAGCGCAAACTTGAGTCGGGAAGGAGCTGCATCCCGATCGTATACCAGTTATCGGGGGTGATTGTCGCAAACTCCCCGGAGTCACCAGCGGTTACCGAATTTCCGGAGATGATGATCGACGTGGGATCGCCAACATTAAGGGAGGAGATGAAAAGACCCGGGAAGCCGAACCCATCGGGAGTGACGTGGTAATACTCCACCTCGAAATAGGGACTCCAGTCCCTGCCCATGGCGAGGTCGAAGAGGAATCGCTCGCGCTGTGCATCGGTGGTGCCGGGATAACTCTCCAGTTCGAAGCCACCGGGATTTTGACCGGTCAGGGAGATGCGGGACTGGGCTGCACGAATGACATTCTCCGGGGGAAGGGTCACTCCGTTGCCACCATTGACCGTATATCCGTCATCAGTAGTACGGAAACCAAAGGCTGCAACGGGCACAGGAGGATCCGTGGGGGTGTTGACGGGGGTCATTTTTGACCCACTTCCGCCGGGGACACCGTAACCGCGATCAGACCATGCGGGAGCCTGAAAGCCAGTCCATGTGTCATCAAAGTCCATGGAAACAATGAAGGGTTCCGTGGTGGGGTCATCCGCAAAAACAGGCGCTGGTGCAATCGCCAACAGGCCACAAGCAGCAAGCGCCATTGGCCAGACGTGTGCACTCTTCGGGTTGAAACGTTTCGTCATACCATTTCGTTCCTTTGTAGGGTATCTTGCCGCAGTCAATTTTTGAGCAGCAATAGTGCCAAATATCCCGACAAAAAATCGATAAAGGCTTGGTTGACGCAGGAATATCAGTACAAAATCACGTTTCGACGAACTTTCGCCACGATGGATCATGCCATGGCCATCTTTCCTGTATACCTCAACCAGATCCCAAATCCGGTTTTCTTTTCATTGCGGTTGCCGGACCAAATTGCCCAGATTGCAATCCGTGCGGACGTGATCAGGCCATGGCCACGTCTCCGCAATTATGACCCGAAACCAACTCCGAGGGCGTGCAGGATGGAAACACTTCGTGCCCTTTGGCTCCTCGCCAAGGGGGTGTTGCTTGAGGCGATCAGGCGGAAGGAAATCTACGCCATCGTCCTGGTGACGGTAATTCTGATCGGTGCGGTCATGACGGTGGACTTTTTCGGTCTTCAGGGACTGGAAAAATTCTACCGGGAAATCGCCCTGAAGGTCATGGGCATCGCCACGGCGCTGACGACCATTGTGCTGGCCTCGCGCCAACTCCCCCGGGAGTTCCGTAACCGCACCATCTACCCCCTGATGGCCAAGCCGATCACGCGGACGACCTTCCTCCTCGGGAAGTTTTTTGGCGTCCTCCTCGCCGCAATTTTCTGCCTCGCCCTTTTTATGCTCGTCTATCTTTCGGGCGCCCTGTACCTGGGACAAACAATCCCCTGGGGCCTGTTTTTCCAATACCTCTACCTTCAGGTGATCCTGCTGGCCATTCTGGCAACCCTTTGTTTCTGGCTTTCCCTCCTTCTGACACTGGATGCCGCAATCACGCTGGGGGTGATCTTTTACCTCACCGCATCGACCTTTAACACCATCCTGAACGAGGTTTACTTTCTCGCCGATGATCTCGCGAAATGGATGATGGTCTTCCTGAATTATCTCATTCCGAACCTGAACGTCTTTGACCTGACGGAGAAAACCGTCCATGCCGGGGAACTTTGGGGGCCGGTGGACCTGATGACGATGCTGGGGGTCAGTCTTTATGGCATTTTCTGGGTGGGCGCTTTTTTCGGTCTGACACTGCTTTGGTTCAGGAGGCGTGAGCTATGAACGCAATCCTTCTGATCGGCAAGGGGGTGGTGCTCGAAACCCTTCGGCGCCAGGAGTTCCACCTTGTCGTAATCATTGCCGGCCTCCTCATGCTCAAGGCGATCGTGGTGCGCATGATCGGAATCGAGAACCCCGCCACGGGGACATTGTTGCTCAATCTCAGCATGACCGTGGCCACATGGACGGCACTGATTTTCACCCTGCTCACGGTGAGCGGCCTGGTCCCCAAGGAGTTGGAAAACCGGACCGTTTACCTCCTGCTCGCAAGGCCGGTAACCCGTGCCCAGTTCTTTCTGGGCAAATGGGGGGCGGGGATTGCCCTCGGTGTGGTGGCGTATCTGATGCTCCTCGCCCTCGCATGGGCACCGGGGCCACGGATGGAAGCCAATGATGGGGCGATGATGGCCCAAACGGTCATTTTCGGGATCGGTTCGATCATCATGATCGCAACACTGGCGATCACCTTGTCCCTGCTCCTCCCCCAGCCGGTGACGATTGTCCTGGTGGGCCTGATGGCGGCCGGTGGGGAGATGGCGGCGAACTTATTCAGGACCGCCTTTCGCTCCGACGCCGTTGGGAGTCTTCTGGAATGGGGGGCGAATTACCTCCCTGCCTTTGGCCGGTTAAACACGGTGACCCGCTACACCGATGGGATCGGTCCCCTTGGTTTTGGTGACTTTATGGCCCTTCTGGCCCATGTCTTGATCATAAGCGGTGTTACCCTGGTGGGTGGCATTGTCCTTTTCGAAAAAAGGTCCATCTGAGACCTGGATCCTCTGGAGGTCGGTAACATGCCCAAGGCCCGGAATTGGTGGATTGCCCTCGGCATTGGCGCCTTTGTGTACGCTCTCTCCCCGGCGCTGGTGGGGAATGTCCGCCCAACGGAATACGATGGGGGTCGAAGCCGCAGCGAGGCCGCCGAAGCCGAACGAAACAGCAGCGCCATCGGTCGTCTGCTGGGGGAAATGCGTACCAGTTTCAGCGACATCATGTTTATCAAGACCGAGCGATACCACCACATGGGCATCGCCTATGATGCCCACCTCGGTGCCAACCCCGGCCAGGAACTGGATCAATCCCACGCCGGAACCGGAACGCTGATTCCTCCCCCGGACAAGGACTTCCGCGGCTTCATCGGCAATCTGGAACGGAACATCCGCCCTTGGAGGGACCCAAGCCTGGCCCATGTCCACTCCGATGGACGGGAACTCCTGCCGTGGTACCGTCTCATGACATTGAGTGATCCCCATTATATACGGGGGTTCATCCTTGGTGCCTTCTGGCTGGAGCGGGAGGACCCCGAGGAGGCAATGGCTTTCATCACCGAGGGCCTTGAGAACAATCCCAACTCCTTCCAGATTCTGCTCACCAAGGGCCAGATGGTCGACAGGGTGGGGCAACGGATTGGCCGGGAGGGAGGCGATCCCACTCCCAAGCGGAAACGGGCCCTGGAGCTTTTCATCAGGGGGGCGGAAATCGTCCTCCAGCAACGCCCCCCCGGTGCGGACAAGCCCGACCTGAATTGGTGGACGGAATACATCGAGAACGATGCCCGGGCGGTTTTCCAGTTGGCCGTCCTCATGGAGTCCCGTCTCGGGGATGTCGATGTGGCCTACGAACGGGGCCTGCGGTACCTGGAACATATCCCGGATGATCGGATCATCAGGCGGGAACTGGATCGCATTGAAGCCGATCGCCAAAGTGCCGAGCGGGAAGGTTGAAAAAGCTTTCCTTGCACCTAAGAGCTTGACGAAACCAAGGTTTGTGCGTCGATAATCCCATCGATTTTTCGATTCGGGAAATAATCGGCAAAATAGAAACCGAGAGAACAAGGCTGGGACACCAGGTCCAGTCCCGCTGTCCGGAGGATTTCAACCAATGGCAAGCGCCATGGAACGCAAGCTGGGCGAGATGCTCGTCAAGGACAACGTCATCAGTCGCGATGACCTTGAGAAGGCAATCACCCAGCAGGAAACAAGCAAGAGAAGCCTTGGCAGTGTGCTCATCGATCTGGGCCTGACCTCCGAGTGGGAAATGGCAGCCGCGCTCGGCAAGCAGCTCAATGTCCCCTTCATCACCCTTTCCCACTACGAAATCGACGAACTCGTCCTCAACAGCATCCCCCGGGAGATCGTTCGCAAGTACAAGATCGTCCCCGTCGACAAAACCGGCGACACCCTCACCATCGCCCTTGCCGACCCCTCCAATATTTACCTTCTTGACGAACTCAAGATCCTCACCAAAAGCGACATCATCCCCGTTATTTCCTTCGAGTCGGACATTACCGAGGCTATCGGGCGTTATTATCCCGGCCTCAATGATGACGCCAATCAGGCCAATATCAACGAGGCACTCAAGGATATCAGTGACGAGGACATGCGCTCGGCCATGCAAAGCGCCCTCGAAGATGACAACTTTGACATGGAGGAATCCAAGGAGGATGAGGACGAGGACGGAGCCGAAATCAACGACGCACCGGTCATCCAGCTCGTCAACATGATCATCTCTGAGGCTCTCAAGATGGGAGCCTCCGATATCCATATCGAGCCCTACGAGAAGAAACTGCGTCTTCGTTACCGTGTCGACGGTGTCCTCCACGAGATGACCAACCCGCCCAAGAAGTTCCAAAACGCCATCATCTCGCGTATCAAAATCCTTTCCGAACTCGACATTGCCGAACGGCGTCTCCCCCAAGACGGACGTTTCCGCGTCAAGATTCAGGGCCGCCCCATCGACTTTCGTGTCAGCACCTGCCCGGTGATTTATGGCGAAAAGGTCGTTATGCGTATTCTCGACCAGGGCAACCTGATGCTCAATCTCGAGGATCTCGGCTTCGATGCCGACATCAAGAAGAAGTTCGAGGATGCCATCCTCCGCCCCTACGGCATGTGCCTGATCACGGGTCCGACCGGTTCGGGTAAATCGACGACGCTCTATTCCGCTCTTTCCCGCATCAATGACCCATCGAAGAACATCAGCACCTGCGAGGATCCGGTGGAATACAACCTCCCGGGGATTAACCAGGTGAATGCCCGCCCCGATGTGGGGCTGGATTTCGCGGCGGCGCTCAAGTCGTTCCTGCGTCAGGATCCCGACATCATCATGGTTGGTGAGATTCGTGACCTGGAAACCGGCGCCATTGCCGTCAAGGCAGCGCTCACGGGCCACCTTGTGCTTTCCACCCTGCACACGAATGATGCCCCCGGCACCGTCCAGCGGCTTCTCAACATGGGTATTGAGGATTTCCTGATCACGGCCTCGCTGAACATGATTCAGGCCCAGCGCCTTGCCCGGCGCATCTGCAAGAAATGCCGGTATGAATATAAACCCGATGCCATCGAGGCGAAGGTCCTTGGCGTCGATTTCAATGAAAAAGAGGACCTGCTCTTCTACAAGGGCAAGGGATGTGATGTCTGCCGCCACACAGGATACAAGGGCCGCGTGGGCCTTTACGAGGTCATGGTGATGGACGATCCCCTGCGTGATGCGATCATGGCGGAAATGCCCCCGTCGCAATTCAAGCGGGCATCCATTGCCCAGGGCATGGAATCCATGCGCCAGGCCGCGATCAAAAAAGTCCTTCAGGGAGCCACCACGGTGGAGCAAACACTGGAGCTTACCGTTGAGGATCCCATCGATTGAGAACCTGACCAGCGGGGCAAATTGACAATCCCCCTTGATCCGGTTTCGCCAATCACCTAGGAACGCTTTTCGAGAGAACTCAGGAGAACGAACTCCCAATGCCTGTTTTTCAATATGTGGCGCGCGCCAGTGACGGGAGGCAACTAAGTGGAACCGCCGAGGCCAGCGATCAGGCCACGGTCGTCCGCATGCTTCGCGAAAAAGGACTGACGGTGACCTCGATTCAGACCGGGGCCGTCAAGGGCGCAAAAAAGAAAAAGGAACTCAAGGGCAAGGGCGGCCGCGTCAAGCTAGAGGACATCGTTATCATGTCCCAGCAGATGTCGGTCATGATCCGCTCGGGTCTTCCCCTCATCGAGGTCCTCAACATCCTCGGGGAACAGACCGAGCGCCGTTCCCTCGCCGAGGTCCTCCGCCAGGTGGAAAAGGACGTCGAGGGGGGCTCCTCCCTCACCGAGGCGATCCAGAAACACCCCAACGTCTTCAACACCTTCTACCTTTCCATGGTCCGTGCCGGTGAGGCTTCCGGTATGTTGGACTCCATTCTGGATCAGGTGGCGACCTACCTGGAACGCCTCGCGGCCCTCCAGCGCAAAATCAAGTCGGCCCTGATGTATCCCACCACCGTCACGCTGGTGGCCATCGGCATTACCTTCTTCCTTATGGTGAAGGTCGTTCCCGTTTTCGAGGACATCTTCGAATCCCTCGAAGGCGATCTCCCCGTCCCCACGATGATCACCATCGCCATTTCCCAGACCCTGCAATCGTACTGGTGGCTGGCGCTGCTCATACTGGTCGTCCTTTATGTTATCCTCTATCAATGGGGGAAAACGTACTCGGGACGCATGACCATCGACCGATTTAAACTCACCATGCCGATCTTCGGGGCGCTGCTCCTCAAGTCCAGCGTCGCCAAGTTCTGCCGCACCCTCGGGACACTGATTCGGTCCGGCGTGAACATTCTCTACGCCCTTGAAATTACCGCCAAGACTTCCGGCAACGCCGTCATTGAGGCGGCCGTCTATAAGACCCGGTCGAGCATCCAGGCGGGCGAATCACTGACCAAGCCCCTCGTCGAGGCAAACGTCTTCCCCCCCATGGTGACCCGCATGATCGACGTGGGCGAGCGCACCGGTGCCCTTGAAGGCATGCTCATCAAGATCGCCGACTTCTACGAGGACCAGGTCAACACCATGGTCGCGGGCCTCACCTCCCTCATCGAACCCCTCCTCATCGTCGGACTGGGCGTCGTCATCGGATTCATTGTCGTTTCGATGTTCATGCCCATGTTCAAGATGATCGAGATGCTCAGTTAGCAACCCACAACACATTACCGCCGCACACCCCCGGGCCTTTCCACTGCGGAAGGGCCCGGTTTTTTTCTGGGAGCACCGGGGTGGATATCCTCCTTGAGCCTCCGGTGGATGCCCATCCAGCATCGGCCCAACGCCATGGGCTGTGGCAGTTCCATTTCCAGAATGAAGAATGATGACCATGATGAAGTCCCTCCACCCCATTAAGGTTCTCCTGATTCTGGCCCTGTTGTTCCTTCAGGGATTAAACCCGGCAGGCGCTTTTACCGGTGGCCTCTTTGGCTCCAACCAGAACAGCGATGCGCCACCCGAGGTCATGGCGCGGGACATTGCGGGGCTGGAAAATCCCCGCGAAACGTTCCGGACATTCCTCACCAATATGCTGGAGCGGAGGGAACGGGCGGCCCTTCGTGCCCTGGATCTTTCGGATATTCCCGCCCCGATACGGACCACCCGGGGAGGCAACCGTGCCCGGCTCCTTTATGAAATCATCAACCGCCTCGGCCATGTGGACTATAACACGATCCCCACGGAAGTGGAAGATGACATTTATTACTTTCATACCCGGGTCGCAGATATTTTTGAACTGGAGTTGATCCGGGGCGAGGATGAAGGATGGCGCTTCAGCCCCCAGACACTCGAGGACCTGGACGCCATGTGGGAGTCCGTCCGTGCCGAGGACCAGATTGCTGGGCGCCGGGTATCGTTTACCGAGGATCCCGACCTTTGGATGGACCAGAATTTCCCCCGCTGGCTGACGCGCACGGATCTCATCCTGCGCAATTACCAGTGGGCGAGCATCCTCCTCCTGATTTTCATCGGCGTGGTTGCCGACCGGTTTTTCCGGTTTTACGCAGGCCGACTCATCGCCCGGTTCCTGGAGCGACAACACATACAATACGATTCGGATTTCCTCCCCGTGGCAACCAAGTGGTTCGGTTGGACAGTGGCGGGTATTGTCTGGGTGGTTGGTGTTTCGGCGCTGAACCTACCCGAGCGCATGGTGGTGATCCTCGACATTGCGGCGCGGTTCCTCGCCGTGGCGGCGGGGGTCATGGCGGCCCTGGCGGTGACGGATTTGATGGCGTCGATCTTCATGCTCAAGGCACGGAAAACGGCCACGAAGTTCGATGACATTCTGGTACCACTGATCCGCAAGGCGGTGAAGGTTTTCATCACGACGGTGGGGATCATCTTCATCGCCGACAACATGCAGGTCAACATCACCAGCCTTCTTGCCGGCCTCGGCATCGGCGGCCTGGCCTTCGCCCTCGCCGCGAAGGATACGGTGGAAAACCTCTTCGGATCGATCACGATCCTCATCGACCGCCCCTTCCAGATTGGCGACTGGGTTTGTATAGACAATGTCGAGGGGAACGTGGAGGCACTTGGATTGCGATCGACCAGGATCCGCACCTTCTACAACTCGCTGATCACGGTGCCGAATTCCAATCTCATCAAGGCCAATGTGGACAACCTGGGCATGCGGCGGTATAGACGCTTCAGAACACACATCAATGTGACCTACAATACGCCTCCTGAAAAGATCGATGCCTTCTGCGAGGGCATTCGCGAGCTGATCCGCCAGCACCCTTACACATGGAAGAGCAACTACCATGTCTGGCTAAATGAGTTCGGTCCCCATTCCCTGGATATACTGATACACATGTTCCACGAAACCCCCGACTGGGCAACCGAGTTGCGCGAGCGCCATCGCCTCATGAGCGACATTGTCCGCCTGGCAAAACGCATCGGGGTGGAGTTCGCCTTCCCGACCCAGACGTTGTACCTCGAGCGTGGAAGCGGCCCCGCCGTCCCCGACGATTCACCATTCGTCAATCGTGCCGGGATCATTGCCGGGCGCGAGCAGGCACGCTCCCACGCCAACGAAATGGTCGATGAGCTTCTTCGCAATGACGGATTCCAGAACCCTCCCCCACCGGTGTCGTTCAATCTCCCCCTCGACGCTGAGGAGGATTGCGTGAAGAAGGCCCTCAAGATGCGTGGTGAATCGGGCGACGCCGGCGGCTCCTCCGGTGATGGGGAGGGCGGTCGCTGAAAACGCGCCGTTACCTGCCCTGCCTCAGCAATCTTTGACGCAGGATATCGAGCCGTTCACGGTTCTTGAATCCACATTTTTCCAGGCGCCTGATGATGTCGTTGACGGAATCGGGCGTGAAGGGAACCCCGTTGATGGCAAGGTATTCAAGACTTGCCAGTTCAACCCCCTCGTTCATTCGCATCAGGATGTCTTCCGCAAAGGCCACCTCAAGCTGACGCCCGCAGCGATCCAGATCCCCCTGCATGGCATACACCACCGCGATCATGGCAAGACGCTGGTGCTCGAAGGGGATTTCCTCCGGGGGAAGATCATCAACGGAGGGACGATCCTTGACGGTGAGGATCTCCATGGCGCTGGACGGGTTGGCGCCAAAGGAAAGATAAAAGCGCGCCAGGGCAAGGCGGCTGATCATCCTCGTGGGGAGTTCCTCGATCCCCTTGATGAAAAATTCCTCGGAGGTCTCGAAGTGCTCCTGGGCCTCGCCCTGTTCGTTGCGGGCAAGGGCACGAGCGGCGACGGACTGATGGAGGGTCGCCAGCCAGTGGTACGTGTCGGCACGATCCACCGGACGTGCCATCGCCGGCATGATGGACTCCAGCGTCTCAATGGCAGGGAGCAGTCCATCGGTGGTGGCAAGCAGCGGTTCCACGCGCTCGCTGAAAAGATCATCAAAGGTGGGATTCATTGTCGTTCCTTGCGGGATTTTTTTTTGCCGCCTGCGCTCATGACCTCGATGGCATCAAGAAGGGCACGGGCCGTTTTCCTTGAGTCGTGATGCTGGTGTACAAACTTCGATCGCTGCGGGGGCACGCCCTCGTTCTGTGCATCGCCCAGTGACTTGATCACGGCTGCCCAGTTGTCCTGCGACGTTCCCTCCACCACCGCAGCCAGGGGCCAGGGGGGGACGATCCTGTCGGTGCCGCTCCCGGCACGAACAATCACGGGGAGGCCGCGGGAAAGGGCCTCCACAACGGCGCGACCGTAGGACTCCTGGGGGGAAGGGTGAAGGAGAATGTCGGCAGCGGCGTAATGTCGCTCGATTTTGTCCTGGCTTCCCGGCAGATCCACCCGATCCAGAACACCCTCCCGGCGAGCGACATCGAGCAGTGGCCTGCGTGCCGGACCTTCTCCTGCAATGACGAGCCGGTACTTGGCATCCAGCGCCTCCATCGCCCTGATCGCAACATCCCATGCCTTGTTGTGGGTCAGGCCACCAACACCAAGGAGGATGATTTCTGTCGGGCCAAAGGAGAGCTCGTTGCGTGCCGTTTCCCGTTCCCCGGCGGTCACCAGGGGGAACCGGCAAAGGTCGACACCATTGGGGATGGAAAGAATACGGCGGCGGGAAAAACCGGCGCGGATGAGCTGTCGGCGGACCTTCTCCGAGACGGCACCGATCCAGACCCCCTTGTGAAGGGTCCGTCTATACAGCATGCCGATGAGGGGGCGAAGCAGGGCACCCTTGTCCCCCCAGGCATGGAGGCCGTGCTCCACGGCGAGGAGCGGCCGACCCGTCCGCCGGGAAAGAATCCTTCCCACCATGTCGGGACGGAGAAGGTGGCTGCAAAGATGGGTGACCGAGGAATACCAATCCAGGTCGGCGATTTGACGCGCCGTTTTTGGAACTCCCCCCCAGCCGGTGGGGAGGATGGCAAACTCGCCACCGAGGCGGGTCACTTCCTCCCCAAGGGGCTCGCGAAGGCTTCCCTCCCAGTCCAGCGCCACCACGGAGACCCGAAGCGTGCCGGTCTCCAGTGCCTTCAGGGTGTCAAGCACCTGCCAGCCCGGACCATCGGAGTGAAAGCCGCGCAGGAGAAGAAGCAGGTGGTTCGATGTGGTACTTTTGGGCATGGAGAACAATTCTGGAAGGCATTTTCCACACAGGAAGTCTGCACAGCGATGGTTCCGGCCGCAACGGCAAGCATCATCCGGGAAACGGTTCGTGGTCCGATAACAGTTCCCCAAAAAAACAAGGACTTCCTTGCGCCCCACCAACCCACCTCCATTCTCGACTCGATGGGATCAACACGAGGAGAGTAACATCATGCGACTGACAACCCTGATACTACTACCAACCCTGCTGCTGCTTCTCGGCGGCTGCCTCCACCGGGGGGACAAAAAGGGGTGGACGGACAGAAAGCTTGCCCCGGGATGGAGGACGATCCCCCTCGCCGAATCGGCGGCGGTCGCTGCGGAGCCACGCTCCGTCTCCTGGTTGGACGAGATCGTCCGAAGCGCCTCCATCCGCGCGGCGGAGGAACTCGGGGACGACATGACCACCCCCGAGGAGGTCTATACAACCGTCATTGACCTTCGCGACCCCCGCGACCCACGGATGGGCTCCTACCAGGGAACCGATTCCGTCTATCCAGCCAGCGTCATCAAGACCTGCTTCATGGTCACCGCCCTGGACATGGTTGCCCGGCGCGAGCTGGTCCTCGACCAGGAACTCAGGGACGAACTTCGCGCGATGATGGAACGATCCAGCAACATCACCACCAACAGCATCCTCGACAAAATATCCAATACCGGTTACGGCCCCCGCCTCGACGACGAGGCCTTCGAATCATTCCGCCACAAGCGCCACATCACCCATCGCCACATGGTGGACATTGGCCTTCCCGGTCTATACCCCGTGATGAAGACCTTCGCCGACGGCACCCCCTTCTACGGCCGCGATCCCCAGTTCCTCGGCCAGCGCATGCCCGACAACTTCGAATTTTCCAACAAGATGACCACCGACGACACGGCGCGCCTGTTCTACCTGATCTGGAAGCGGGCCGTGGTCAGCCCGGCTGCAAGCGAGTACATGCTGGACCTGATGTATCGCGGCGAGGGGCGTTCCGGGACGGCCTTCCGCCGCATCCTCCCCGACGGCGCCCGTCTATACAGCAAGAGCGGCTCGACGAACCTGGATCGCCATGACGCGGGAATTATCGAGCTTGCCGATGGTGGGGTGGTAATCATTGCCAGCTTTGCCAAGGTTCGCAATCGCGGGGACCGGCATGCCCCCCAGGTCATTGAACGGGTGGCGAGCCTTGTCCTTGAGGAGCTGGATAACCTCCCCGGTTCCCTGGACCAGACAACGGCGGAATCCGCCGAGGAGGGCCTTGAGCGACTTCGCCGTGCCCGCGAGGAACGAAACCAGTAACTCCACGAAGAAAGCCGCCGGAGCGCATTCCTGCATTCCGGCGGCTTTTAAATGTAACGACATTTGGGGAGGAGGGCGATATCAGATATCGGCGTCCTCAAGTTCCAACTCGTATGCGTCCATTTCCTCTTCGCCGCCGAGGAAGGCTCCAAAGCTGGCAAGGAAGACTCCGGCAACCAGGTTCCCGCCATTGGGGGGAACGAGGGCGGCGATGGCGGTGAAAACCACGCTGGTGAGGAGTGAAAGTGCGGCTACGAGGGGGTTGTCGAGGATGGTCATGGTTCGCTTGCTGAAGAAATGGGTTGTTGTCCTGCCGGGGGCCATACCGCCCGATGTTCCAAAGTTGTCCATCCCCCGCCGCTGGGTCAAAGGCAAAATGGGGGAGATTCAAGGTCGCGGATTCGTCCCGGCACGGCCCGGGACTGGAACTCCGGTTGCGCCCGATGGGTGTCGTGGCGTTGTAATCCCCGCCGCCGGGAGAACCCGGCTCAAATTTCGAGTGCGAGATGTTTCCCCATGCCCCTTCAGGCCGGAATTGTCGGGCTGCCCAACGTTGGCAAGTCCACCCTCTTTAACGCCATCACCGCCGCCAAGGCGGAGGCTGCCAATTATCCCTTCTGCACCATTGATCCCAACGTGGGCGTGGTGGAGGTCCCCGACGAGCGGCTCAAGATCCTGACCCAGCTGGTCAAGCCCCAGAAAACCATCCCCACGGCCTTTGAATTCGTCGACATCGCCGGACTCGTCCGTGGTGCCTCCAAGGGGGAGGGACTCGGCAATCAGTTCCTGTCCCACATTCGCGAGGTCGACGCCATCATTGAGGTCGTTCGTTGTTTTGAGGACGAGGACATCACCCACGTTGCCGGCAAGATCGACCCCCTCGACGACATTCAGACCATCAACCTGGAACTCGTCTTCGCCGACATGGCCAGCATGGAACGGCGCATCGAGCGCACCGCCAAGGCCGCCCGGGGAGACAAGAAGCTCGAACCGGAAATGGAGCTTTGCAAGCGCGTCCTCGCCACCCTGGAGGAGGGCAAGTTCGCCCTGAAAGCCGCCCGGGACGAGGATGAGGATCGTCTGATCCGCAGCTACCAGCTCCTCACCGCCAAGCCGATCGTTTACGTCTGCAATGTGCTGGAATCAGAAGTGGCCGACTCGGAGAACAACGAGCTGGTCAAAAAGGTCCGTGCCTTCGCCGAGGGGGAAGGGGCGCAAACCCTCGTCGTCTCCGCCAAGGTGGAGAGCGAAATTGCCCTCCTCGAAGAAGAGGAGAAGGAAATGTTCCTGGAGGAACTGGGGCTGAAGGAAAGCGGTCTAGATCGCCTGATCCACGCCGCCTACCACCTTCTGGGACTTGGAACATACCTGACCGCCGGGGAGAAGGAAGTCCGCGCCTGGACATTCCAACGCGGCTGGAAGGCCCCAAGGTGCGCCGGGGTGATCCACACCGACTTCGAGCGCCTCTTCATCCGTGCCGAGGTGGTCGCCTACGAGGACGTGGTGGAAGCCGGGGGCATGGCCCAGGCCAAGGAGGCAGGCAAGCTCCGGGTCGAGGGGAAGGAATACGTCATGCAGGACGGCGACGTGTGCAACTTCCGCGTCGGGCAGGGGTGACATTTTCCGGGCAGGCACTTGAGTATGTCCGCTTTCGGACAGCACTTGTAATTGAATGTCTTGCCAATTGACAGCACGAGTCCGACGTCGTTACCTTGTCCTGTCATGAAGAACGAAAAATCACAAATCATCATCTCCGACCCTGAAAAGCAGGTCTTCCGCCACTCGGAGGATTATATCCTCTTCGGGCTGCTGGTCAGCCATGGGCTGTTCCATGCGGGGGACATGGAGACCCTTGCCCGCGCCCAGGAGGAGTCGGATGGTGAACCCCTTGTTGAACTGCTTTCCCGATCCAGTGAATTGCCGGACAAAACCCGGTCGAACCTGAAAAAGCTCCTCGGGATTCTTCAGGTCCCCGAACTTTCCAACTTCCTTCCCAGCTCGCTGCCGCCGGTGGAAACCATTGTGGAGACGTTACGCCAGCCACCGGTGGCATCACCGGTAGCTCCAACGGTCCGTATTGATCCCGCCCAAAAAGACACCGAGATTGATTACCCACATCGGGGCGATGCTTCAACCATTCCCGCTCGTACTGAATTCAACCACACGGTGGGGAGCGATTCGCCGTCATACACCAAGTCACTCACTGCCGAGGAAATTAAGCGGCTGGAAAAGGCCCGGGTGAAGGGCGACCTGATCGGCGAGGAGTTGGCGGGACATGTGATCATTGATCGCCTGGGGAGCGGCGGCCAGGGGGATGTCTTCCTCGCCAAGCAATTGAGCCTGAACCGGTATGTGGCGCTGAAGAAACTCGCCATTCCACCGAGTGCGGACCGCACCCATTTCATCGAGGCCTTCCGGGCCGAGGCGCGGACGCTCGGCAAGATCAGTCACAGCAGAATCGTCAAGGTTTACGAAATTTTTGAGGTGAACGAAACCGCCTTCTTCACGATGGAATACGTCAGCGGCAACACCCTCAAGGATGTCGTGGCCCAGGCAGGCGGCGCCCCCGCCCTCGATGTTGTGGCAAACCTGGCCTGCCAGGCGTGCGGTGCCTTTGAGCTGACGGCAGCGGAGGGTCTTGTCCATCGTGATATCAAACCGGCAAACATGCTCCTCGATACCAACGGTGACCTGAAGATCGTGGACTTCGGTCTTGCCGCGGCGGCGGCAGAAATGGCGGCCTCGGAGACAACCTTCTTTGCCGGGACGCCAAGCTTTGCCTCGCCGGAGCAATTCGAACTCAAGCCCCTCACCCCCATGAGCGATCTATACTCCCTCGGGGCAACGCTCTATTACACCCTTACCGGACGCCCACCCTTTTCCCACCGAACACTTATTGATCTCAAGAACGCCCACCTTACCCAGACTCCCGATCCTCCCTCACAGATCAACAACGAGATTCCCACCGAGATTGACCGAATTGTACTCCGCATGATGGAGAAGGATCCGGAAAAACGATATGCTTCATTCTCGGACTGCTTTTCGGATTGGGAACAGGTCCTCATCAAGTCCTCCAAGGGCTCCGTCTCCCCTGCCAGGCAATTGCTGGCCGACTCGCTGCTGCGATTTGGCAAGGAAGAGAAGGAGGGAATTACCAAGACGGCCTTCGGGCTGGGAGCGGCCTGGATTCTTGTCACCGGCGGGGCGATGCTTGGGGAGGCGCGGTTGCGCCATGGAGGCATGTCCTGGTTCCTTGATGCCTGCGGTCTATACGGAACGATCCTTCTGGCCTTTTCCCTCTCCTGTATCTTTTATGTGGCCATGGCGCGCCGGAAGTGGCTCCCTGTTTTTGGCAGCCTGCGCACCTGGCTCTATACACACATTGCGACGGCAATTCCAGCGGTGATCCTCATCCTGATTCATTCGGGGAACTTCCTGGTCAACGTTGGTTCCGGCCCGAGGATGCCTCCACCCGTCCTGACAATTGTCATCAGCATCACCCTGCTGGTGACGGCGATCAGCGGCACCGTGGGGCTTCTGATCTTTCGCAACCTGCGTCGCAAGGTTTTGCTTCAGCAACTTCAACTTCGCGGCGGGGAAATGTCTGAGGGCGACCAGAACAGGCTCCTGCTGGGCGCACGGGTTCTGTCGGGCTGGCGCCTGATTCATTACCCGCTGGCAATTTTCTTTATTCTGCTAACGATCCTTCATATCCTGCAGGTCATCCGCTTCACGGTGTAACAGGATCACGAAACCCACCCGGCCCAGGAGCATCATGTCCCAAGCCATCGTTGAAAAACGCGCACCAGTCGCCCTCAGTATCGCCGCCTCCATCGCCGCGGTGGCCTTTTGTGGGTACCTGTGGTATGCAGGGGCGGAAAACCCCCGTGTCTATCACAGCAACATGGCCTTCAATTATCACAACCAATACAGCGCCTTCCTGACCTGTTACGATTGCCACCGCCCGGAGAAAAGCCGTTACGGCATGGCCCTTGAAATGTCCTGCCACACCGCGGGCTGCCACGGGGAATACGATCCCTCCACTTCCCGGGAGGACGCCTTCGCCATGAAGCTTGAGGAATGGGGCTATTACCCCGACGCCGAAGAGCGGGCGAACCACTTCCTCGACCTTCACGAAGCCTTCTCCCACCAGGAATGCTGGACCTGTCATGCAGAGCATACTGTCTCGCCCCGGGTGGTTCCGGAAGGATGGACCCTTTGGAGCGAAAGAGCGACCGTCCAATCCAACGCTCTCAGGAATCTGGAGTCGGAGAACTGGACCTCGCTGTTGGCAGCGAATACCCATGAGAAAAAGGGGGCCACCAAGGGTAACTAAACGAATTCCAGGGTCAAATTTCATCCGTCATCAATGCTCCACTTGACGATTCAACGCGCACGCCGCACGCTGAGTATGTCGTCTGCATGCCTTACTTCCGTGCATGCTCTTCACCTATGGACTGGAGACTTGGTACTGATGAGCGGTGTCCACATGGAGCCCCGAATATGGTCGTTGAGGACAAGCGCACTTTTTGAGGACGCCACTGAATCGGTGCTCAATTGGGCCGAGGACAGCGCCAGGGAGCGAAGGTTTCAGAGGGGTGAGGTGATCACCGTGCCCGAGTCTGCCGGGCGCTCCATCTGTGTCGTCCTGGAGGGGCAGATCAAGCTGCGTACTTTCTCGGAATCGGGGAAGGAACAGATCATCGATGTTGCCTCGGTCGGCGATACATTCGGCCCCCTCGAAAAGATTCTCGATAACGGTTATCGTGTCGCCAGCAAGGCGAGTGACATGGCCACGGAGGCGGTGGCCCTGAGCAAGGGTGCCCTTGTTTCCTACAATATTGATGAATTCCATCGCCTGGTGGAACAGCGGCCGTTCGTTATCCTGAATGTCTCCCGAATACTGGGGCTCAAGCAGAGGCGCTTCGAAATTCGACTCACCCGCCTGCTCTACCGCAGTGCAACAGGCAAGCTCGCCGGGCTCCTTTCCGAGCTTGGAGAGCGATTCGGGGAGGAGGATGGTTCCCACATCCGTCTTCCCTTCCGACTGACCCACCAGGAGATGGCCTCCATTATCGGCGCCAAACGGGAGACCGTCTCCGAAGCGATGGCCCTCCTTGAGTTGGAAGAGGTGATTCGAGCGGAAAAAGGCGGCATTCTCGTCCTTCAACCGGAAAGGCTCGACTCTATCCTCTGAATAGCGTCTCACTCTCGTTGTCGAAATATTTTCGGATTTGTCCCCGGGAGGACAGACAACCAGACTGTTTCCTGCAATTTTACTCTCAGGAAATTCAGGACAACCATTCAGCCCAACCGGAGAATCCGAAAAATGCGCCGCTTCCCACCAAAGCACCCAAACAAGATCGCCTTCACGCTCATTGAGCTCCTTATCGTCGTTGCCATTATCGCCATTTTGGCCGCCATCGCCGTTCCCAACTTCCTGGAGGCGCAAACACGGTCGAAGGTGTCACGGGCGGCCTCCGACCTTCGGACGCTCGCGACTGCTCTCGAGTCCTATCATGTCGACCACAACGCATACCCCTATTCCGAATCAGTCGGCTCATCGATCAACATGCCCGCAGGTGGTTTCCCCCGCCTTACAAATGGAAATCATCGACCAGGGGGCCTCACCTCACCCATTTCCTACATCAGCTCCATCCCCAACGATGTCTTCCGTCACAGCGTCTGGGATGCTCCCGGCGTACAAGGTAGTGATCAGGCGCCCATCTATTATGAACGCCCCGGATTTGGATTTCTCAATGGGGTGCTCTTATTCAACAAACCCATCCTGGTCCCGGCCGATGCCGTTGGAACCCGGTCCCTTCTCGGCAGCGGAGCCGATACCATCATCAACCAACCTTCCGACGCGCCCCGCGAATGGGTGCTTTACAGCCTCGGGCCGACACTCACCCCCCATGTGGTCAACCCCAGCGGTGGGTTCTTCACACAATCGCGATACAATATCAACAATCGCTACGACCCCACCAACGGCACGATCAGCGCCGGCAATGTCCTGCGGTTTTCCGGAAGCGAAGTCTTCCCATAAAAATTGAAGGTGAAGGGAATCATTGGAAACAACATCCAGGACACATGAGCCACAAGGGCCGTGTGTCCTGATTGTTGATTAACGACAGAAATGGCAGGTTTGAGTGTGGGTGTGCGACACGTTTGCTCAGGCGACGGCGGCGACACCATTGCGGCGGTACAGCGTCCGGCCCTCGTCAAGGGCCACCGCGACCATGTGATTGGGCAGCTTGCTGTATCGCGTCATTTCGGCCAGGGAAAAGACACGGAAATCAACGGGGATGGGGAACGGCGAGCGGGCCTGGCGGACCCTCTTGACGTAATCCCAGCGGCTGTTTCCATGGGAGGAAAAATCGGTATCAAAAACAAGGAGAAGATCCACATCGCCCCCCTGGTCGTCCTCACCGCGGCCCCGAGACCCAAAGAGGATGATTTCCTCCAAGTCTTCCAGATCGCGGCTCAATTTTTCGACGAGGTCATTGATCAGGCGGTCAGATACGGGAAGCATGTGTGCCTCGAATGCGGGAGCTTGGTTCAACGGGATGGTTGGCCACCGGGGCGGTTCCCAACGGTCCAAATAGAGGAGCAGGGTTGATGCCACTCCGGCAAGTGAAAAAAACGGGGAAAATTACCCCGAATTTGTCACTGATCATGTCACTCATTAAAAAAACCTTGAACTCAGGTGGTTTCGTGGCCGGCTTCCCGGATATCCGAGCCTTCATGAGCCCTCGCGATGGAAGGCCATGTGACGGGGTTTGAAAAGGAACTTTACGTTCCAAGAAAGTCATCCCCACCGGGGCGGTGTGGGAAAAGGGGTTGGCGGCTCCGACGCGGCAAGGGGAATCGCTGCTGCAATCCTCCAAAATAACAAAAACTGTACTCTTCAACTCCTGCACGATGACACTCTTTGGGTTTCAGGGCCAGGTTGTCCTCAACAGACGGTGCCCCATGTCTATACCGAAGCCCACCAGGCCCGGCCCGAATATTGCCCCAAACAACATTCCAATCCCTCGGCGAGGTATCTCAGCCATGGCCTCCAGCGCTCTCAACGTACTCGGAACTCCCCTTCAAACCTGCTCCATGGAGCCACTGACCGGTTTTTACCGGACTGGTTGCTGTGAAACAGGCCCCGAGGATGCCGGTGCTCACATGGTTTGTGTCGTCGCGACCGACGAATTCCTCGAGTTTTCCCGCTCCCGGGGCAACGACCTGAGCACCCCCCACCCAATCTTCCACTTCCCCGGTCTCAAGGCAGGGGACCGCTGGTGCCTCTGTGTGACACGGTGGATGGAGGCCTATGAAGCAGGCTGCGCCCCCAACGTCGTCCTGGAAGCCACCCATGCGGCCACACTGGAGTGGGTCAGCATGGACCAATTAAAGAAATACGCCGTCCCCGCCGACGCCTCCTGAGTGGGGAATAAATCCGACAACCTGATGGTGCGGGCTCGTTGGGTTTGACGACGGGGCCGTGGATAGAATTACCTAATCGCGATCATGGTATCTTCCGTTTCGTCAGGAGACCTGAACCAGATGAAGGCACCAAAGCGTCGGAGACCCTTGAAGCGCGGTTTCATGCACCCTCCACCACCTCGGCAGGAATTGGAGCAACTGGCGGAAAGGGTGTATTATCATGGAAGCCCCGAACATAAACGACACCCTTCATTCGCAGGCCCGCCAGCGCCAAAAGCAACTTCCTCCCTCTGCGACCCAAGATTTTCCAACCAGCAGGACATGCTTACGAAATGGCTGCGAAGAGCCGTCGAGCAGGGGCAAATCAGCAATAACTGGGATGGTGAATTCCCGAGGAACATCTGGGCGAAGGAGGATGGAGTCGTCTACGAGGCTCGGGTTGTCAACAGGTGCAATGGCGGGTATAAGGGATGGCCACTGGAGGACTTTGAAGTCCCCGAGGAGCTTCTGTGATGGCGTTGAAACTGGCTGTTGAATGGGAGGACCCCAAGAGGGCCAAGGGCGCCGAGTTGCGGGCAACGTGGGCCTCCCTTCAAATAATCGCGGGCAACGATGAAAACTCCAATGTTGTCACAAAGCATTACGACGAATATCTCAACACCGTCCGCAATCAGGTTTACTGCCCCGTTTACCCCCTCGCCGAGTGGATTACCCATCATTGGTTCAGGATGCTCCATGGAACAGAACGTTCCAACCTGGGGCACCCCGATTTACGCCTCGGTGCGGAAGGCTTCGCCCTCCCCTGCCTGAAATTCTGTCCCGAGGGTGAAGAAGTTCGATTGGTTTGGACCCCATACCAACACCGTTCCGCCCATGTGGAGTTCATATCCAAGGGGGACGTCACATTGCACCGTTCGGCTGTTGAGGCCGAATTGTATGGTTTCCTTAATCGTGTGATGGCCCGGTTGGAAGAACACCAAATTTCAGATACACCCTTCCAAACCGAATGGCAAAGCATTCTGAATCTGGATCAGGAGGAACGGGAGTTCTGCATTGCTGCGGCAAATCTTGGCCTCGACCCCTTCGATTTGGAAGATGGCGTGGAGGACAAGATCCTTGAAGTGGCAGGACTGCTTCACAAGGACCTCACGGAAGAATTTTTTCCTGCGGCCAATGCGGAGTCCCTTCTGGAACAGGCTGATACGGTTGTCGCCGCCATCGCAAAACTGGAGGACCAACGAAAAGTAAGTCCCCAGTTCCAGAAACTAAGAAACCAGTTGGTCAACTTCGATTCGGAGATGAAGGCGTGGGAGAAGGGATACGAAGCCGCCCGATGCGTTCGCAACGCCCTGGGTCTCGAGGACAAACCTGTCACCCTTGAAATGCTCGAAGGCTTCGCCCTTCCGCTGGAGTTTGATGACCTTACCAGGACACAAAGCATCGAAGGCATTGTCTCCCGAAATGGATCAACGGCGGGGACGGTGGTTCGCTCCGGGTTCCTGTCGCGACGGACCGAGAATGTGAAGTTCGCGCTGGGACGCATGCTCGGGGAAAGCCTTTGGCTTCCAACGTCAAGTGCCGCACTTGTCACCAGGGCCAGAACAACACGCCAAAAAACAAACCGAGCCTTTGCCGCCGAACTCCTCGCACCAGCAGCCGAGCTGAAGAAGCGCCTCCACCACCATGAAATTTCACCCGATGAGGTCTCCGACCTTGCTGAAGAATTTGAAGTCTCCACCTATGTGATTGAGTATCAAATCCATAATCATCGGCTTGCTGTCATTCGAGGTTGATTCACAACGCCACAGGTAAATAAGATGGCGGTAGGTAAAGGACCTTGAGAGCGTGAAAAACTCAGGGATGGCCTTATTGCCCTACTGGATGACGTGACCACCCCAACCTACCACCGCCCCCCGATTTCCGTTGTGTTCCCCCCCGCCCATGGGGGCAAAGTTGACCCAGCAGGAATTTGTGGATAACGAGGATCTAACATGGCTGAAAACCTGACAAGGGACACCATTCGCGAAATATACGAGCTTCCCATTCCGGAACTCCTTTACCGAGCCGCCACCGTCCATCGCGCCCATCACGACCCCACCAAGGTGCAGTTCTGCCAACTCGAGAACATCAAATCGGGGAAGTGCCAGGAAGATTGCAAGTATTGCCCGCAAAGTGCCCACTACGACGTGGAAATCCCCGAATACGGGCTTGAAAGCGTCCAGCAGGTCATCGAGGCAGCCCGTGAGGCCCGCGATGGGGGCGCCACGCGCTTCTGCATGGGTGCCGCATGGCGGGGTCCCCGCAACGAACAGGAATTCGAGCGCGTCCTCGACATGGTCCGTGCCATTCGTTCCATGGGGATGGAAGCCTGCGTGACCCTCGGACTCCTCAACGAAGACCAGGCCGCCCGCCTTGCCGAGGCCGGGTTGACCTCCTACAACCACAACCTGGACACCTCGCCGGAATATTACGAAAAGATCATCACCACACGGACCTTCGAGGATCGCCTCAAGACGATCCGCAACGTCCGCAAGGTTGGCGTCAGTGTATGCTCCGGCGGAATCGTCGGCATGGGTGAATCCCGCGAGGATCGCATCGGGATGCTTCATTCCCTGGCAACACTGGACCCACCGCCGGAAAGCGTCCCCATCAACCTGCTCGTCCCCGTGGAGGGAACGCCGCTGGAAAAGGCGCCCCCCCTTGGCAATATCGAACTGGTCCGCTGCATTGCCACCGCCCGCATCCTCATGCCCACCAGCCGTGTTCGCCTCAGCGCAGGCCGCCAGGGCATGACCACCGAAATGCAGGCCCTTTGTTTCTTCGCCGGTGCCAACTCCATCTTTACCGGTGAAAAGCTGCTGACCACCCCGAACCCCGGAGAAGGGGACCAGGCACTCATGGAAATCCTTGGAATGACCAGCGAATCCGCCGAGGAAACCAACCAGGAATTCGCCCAAGCCACCGCCGCCAACGGCATCAACGGCCAGAATTAACCAGACGCCAACGGTGCCGGGTTAAGCAGGCACCCATGGACCATGGTAAATCAAGCACCCAAACATTTAATGCCTGGAATGTATATACACACTCCAGGCATTAATCTTTGAATCCATCCCCTGCCACGTATAGACACTTCAAACTTCACAAAATTCCTTCACCCCTCATCCTTCGGCCTTCATCCCTACCCTCAGTGGTTCCCTCAAAACCTCGATTTCATTCACGACACCGTCCTTGATATGAATAATGCGATTGGCGTTCTCGGCGACTTCGCGTTCGTGGGTCACGAGGAGAATCGTGCGTCCCCGCTCATTGAGTTCCTGAAAGAGGGCGAGGATTTCCACGCCGGTCTTCGAGTCGAGATTTCCGGTTGGTTCGTCGGCCAGGAGAATGGCAGGGTCATTGACGAGGGCGCGGGCAATGGCGACACGCTGGCGCTGGCCACCGCTGAGCTCGTTGGGAAGGTGGCGGACACGGTCGCTCAGGCCGACGAGTTCGAGAACCTTGTTTGCGCGGCTGGAGCGTTCGGAGGGTTTGGAGTTGGCGTATATCATGGGCAGTTCAGTGTTTTGCTGAACCGTCATGGCGGGGAGCAGATTAAAGCTTTGAAAGACAAAGCCGATCTCGCGGTTGCGCGTGCGGGAAAGCTCCTCATCGTCGAGGGTCTCCACCAGCGAACCATTCAGGTTGTAGGAACCCTTGGTGGGGCGATCGAGGCAGCCGAGGATGTGCATGAGGGTGGACTTGCCACTCCCCGACGGGCCCATGATGGCCACGTATTCACCCTTTTCAATTTCCAGGTTCACACCGCGAAGGGCATGGACCTGGAAGGCGCCCATTTCGTAGGTCTTGTGTAGATTTTCAATGCTGATAATCAACGGGGAGTGCTCCCACGGCCGGATGTTTGACCGGGTGTCTGGGCGACCTCGGGGGTATCCAGATCATCATCGCCGATGAATTGTTCCGGGCTGACGCCCCGGCCAACGCGGCGGAGGGCAAGGACAGCCAACTCGCGGGCCTCGTCGCTGCTGACGGTGGGATTGCGCGTGTATAGACGCTCACCAGGCTCCAGCGGGGCGGTCACATAGGCGAAGAGTGCGTTGGTATCCTTCACATCAACGGGAATGAAATCATACCCCATGTCGCCGCGGCGATAGACACCGACTTCACCGGCAATGTTCAGCGTGAGGCTTTGGAGCGGCACCATCAGGGCGTCATCCAACTCCAGGATCCTGATTTCCGCGGCCGCGGTCATGCCCTGGAAGAATCGGGAGTCACTATTTTCGAGCTTGATTTCCACCTCGAACTCCCGCGGGCCGGTGCTGGAGGTGTTGCCCCGCCGTGAAGTGGCCGCATCAAGGGCAACGACAGACTTGCGGGTCACCTTCCCCTTGTACTGCTCGCCGGGGAGGGCATCCAACGTGATGATCGCCGGTTGGCCCACATCCACGTTGGCAATATCAAGTTCGTTGACGGGAATGACAGCCAGCATTTCGGAGCGGTCGGGAATCTCCATCAGCGTCAGCCGGGGAAAGACGTTGTCGCCCTCGGCAACCTTGGCCATCTGGCCGGACTTCCAGATGCGCATGTAGGAGACTTCACCGTTTTCCGGGGAGCGAATTGTCGAGCGGTCGATGCGATCCTGAAAGTCATCAATGCGGCGCTGGATTCGCTCGATTTCAAGCTCGGCGCGCTCAATGCCGCTTTGCTTCACCCGCAGGTTGGAGGCGAGATTCTCCTCCGTCTTGCGCAGGTTGATGTTCGCATTGCGAAGTTCCACCGTTGCCTGAAGGAGGGAAAGCCGTGCTTCCTCAAGACGGGTCTGCGGGGAAATGCGCCGCTCGACCAGAATGCGTTCCGACTCGAAGCGCTGCTCCGCATCCTGAAGACGCTGCTCGGCAAGTTCCACGCGGGCCAGCTCGCTTTGCAGGTTATATTCGTTCTGCAATTCCTGGAGCTGATAATCTTCCTTGGCGGCATCGAGATCCTTCTCGGCGAGGAGCATCCGTGCTTCCTCGTCCCGGAGACGATCGACAAGATCATCGGTATCGAGCCAGATAATCGGGTCATCTGCCTGGACCCGGGTTCCCTCGGGAATCAGGCGCGTGATCTTCCCGTTGAAGGGCGACGTGATCATCGCGCTCCGCGAGGCCTTCAGCTCGCCAATGCTGCTGATGGTCTTGCGGAAGTCACCTTGGCGGACTTCCACGAGGGGGATGCTGTCACTGGCCAGGGTCGACCCGGTCCGGAGGGCACCCCAGGCGTAGTAACCACCAACCCCGGCGCCACCGATCAGCGCCAGCAGGAATACGGTTTGTAGAATGCGGCGTCCAGTTTTCATCAGATCAATGGTCTCCCCAGGGCTACGTAGAGTCGTGAAAGGGCAATTTGGTAATTCAGCAGGGTGTTCGAGTAACGGGTTTCCGCCTCGAAAAGTTCATCCTGCGCAAGGCGGACTTCCGTGATGCTGGCGAAGCCGACCTCGAACCTGCCATTGATCAGTTCGAGCGACTTTCTTGCCCGTTGGACGTTGCGGCTCAAAACCATCAGCTGCGCCTCCGTTGTGAGCACCTGACGGCGGTTGTTCAGGACATCCTGGGTGAGGTTCCGTTCGTCAGAAAGGCGGTCCGTACGGCGCTGCTCAAGCGTCAAGCGGGAACGCTTGGCGGTCTCGCGGCGCTGGATGTTGACCAGGGGCACCCGGAGTGCCAATCCGGCATCCCATCCCGAGTCGCGCCATCCCCACGAGGAGTCAAAATGGCTCCCCTGATCTTGTCGCCCATACCCGGCATCGAAGTCCAACTGGGGAAGGAGGGCGTTGCGATCCACCTGGGAGTCGATTTCGGCGAGGGCAATGGCGAGGTCGGACTGCATCAGCTCCAGCCGCTGGTTCAACGCCTCGGCGACAACATCGTCCTGCGTGGGAAGATCCACCCTGCCCTGGCGGCTCAATTCCTCGGTAATGTCGATGAGGGAGATGGGCGTCGACAGAGGAAGACCGAGGAGGATGAGCAGGTTCTCCCGCTGATCATCGAGGGCACGGCGACGGCCAATGGCGCGTTCGAGTTCGGAAAGATACGAGGTTTCCGCACGAAGGATTTCCGATTCATCGACACGGCCAATCTCGAAGCGGATCCGTGTTTCCTCCACGAAACGGAGGCGCTCGCGGATCGCTTCCGCCGAGACCTGAAGTTCCCGGGCGCGCTGAAGGATCGAAAAATAGGAGGTGATGACGCTTTGAATGACATCGCGTTCGACCAGCTTGTCGGCCAGGATGCGGTTCATTTCATTGATGCGGGCGGAGCGCAGGGCGGCGGTCCCGACGTCCATTCCGCCTCCACGAAGGAGGGGCTGGATGTACCGAATATCGGCACCGGTTTCATATTGGCGTGTATTTTCCGTACCAAATCGTCCACGCGCGGTCGAATCGGTACGACTTACATCGGAGTCAATAACCACCCGTCCGGCGGTGGGAAGGGTGACCCCCGCCTCGACTCCCGCACTGGATCGCAGGCCGGTGGTGCGCTGGGTGGCGCCGCCTTCCGCGAAGGATCTGTTGGTGCTCTGCTCGGAAACCCGGGTGCCCCCGACAAGATCCACGAAGGGAATAAAGGGGGCCTCGGCGGAGCGCACGCTGGAGCGGGCGATTTCCAGGCTTCGCCGCGAGGATTCGAGACGGAAGTTATACTCCAGCGCAATATCCACCAGATCGGCCAGGGTGAGGAGGGAATAAAGCTCGGTTTCAGGGACTTCTGCGAAGACAACGCCGGTGGTGACGGCATCGGTGACCTCCACGGGGATGGAGGCGAGGAAGAGCGTCCCCAGGTCGGTTTCCTCTCCTTCGGTGTATCGGAGGGTGTCATAATCGGGGATTTCTCCCGGTTCGATCATGATCAACCCATCGTCCGGTTCGCTGTATTGACCGATATCCATCGTCCCATCCATTGCCGCCAGGGGCTGAAAGAGGAGAAGTGCCAGGGCGGGTGGTGCCACCATGGCCACTGCGGCGCTGAAAGTTCTGATCATCTGAGAATCCTGTCCCCGCTTGTTGAGTGCGATTTTTCCCGCCGGTTGAGGTGTGTCCACTTCGGCGCGAACCAAACTGTCAGCAAGAAGCAGGGCACTGGCTCAACAGGAGTTTTGGGAAAGTCTCCTTGCCCTTCAGGCCCCGTGGTCTCTTCTCTTTCCTGTCGCCCGGGAAGGGCGTCACAATGTTTCATGGGGTTTACCGGTTTCATGGAAGTCATCCAGACGATCAAACAGATGCGCGAGGCCGCCTCCAAGGTACGGGCCGCCGGGAAGTCGATCGCCTTTGTGCCCACCATGGGAGCCTTCCATGGCGGCCATATTCGCCTCATGCAGAAGGCCAAAACCCTCGGCGACATCACCGTGGTGTCCTCCTTCGTCAATCCCAAGCAGTTCAACGAGAAGGAAGACCTCAACCGCTACCCCCGCGATCCCGAACGCGACCGCCTGAAGGCCGAAAAGGCCGGGGTTGACTATTACTTCGAACCCGCCGTGGAGGAAATTTACCCCCCCGGATTCCTCACCACCGTCAACGTGAGCTACCTGTCCAGCAAGCTCGAAGGCGCCTCCCGTCCCGGGCACTTTCGCGGCGTCACCACCGTCGTCCTCAAATTTCTCAACATCGTGTCGCCCAACACACTGGTCATGGGCTACAAGGATGCTCAGCAATTCACCATTATTCACCAGATGATCGAGGACCTCGCCCTCGACGTTCACCTGGTCGGAGTCCCCACCGCCCGCGAACGTGACGGTCTTGCCATGTCGAGCCGCAACGTCCTCCTCTCCCCGGAAGATCGTGATAAGGCCCTCTCCCTCAACCGCGCCCTCAAGCGGGTTCACTTTCTTGTAAAAAAGCAGGGGATTCTTCACACCGGCGAACTGCTCCAGGCCGTGCGTTCGGCCATAAACTCCTCCGGTGCCGAGCTTGATTACGCCGAGATCGTCAACCGCACCACCCTCGAACCGGTCGACCACGTCATGCGCGGCGGCACGTACGTTCTCGTTGCGGCGCGTGTTGGAGGGGTTCGCCTCATCGACAGCACGCGAATTTGAACCTGTGGTGACACAGGGGTGTCATTTTGGACCGTGAAGGCTCAAGGTGCGCTTGACGCGGGTGCTGATAAAAGGGTTTCTGGATTCAGGATCGGGGGGCAAAGTACCACACCCGGTCCGCTTTTGCCACGGGAGCCCTCCCATGAAAGCCCAGAAGATTCCGCCAACGCTTGTCTCCGACCTGGCCACCCTCTCACGGCCCCGCCAGTTCCGCGACACCGACCCCCAGATGCTCTTTGCGATCTGGAACATGGAACTCGGCGTCGACCCCGACAAATCCCTCAACGAAGTCGAAAACGCCACCGTGGCCTACGACAAATTCAAACCCGGCATTTCACAGCGGTGAGGGGGGGATTGCTCCCCCAGTCCTCTTTTCTTCCATTTTGTGTTTATTGGCGAAGGGTGAAGTGCGCGATGACCCCGGAGCAGATTCAGCAAATCATTGAAAGAGTGAACAGTCGCCTGATCACTTTGGGTAGAGGCCGTGGGGTTGACCTGCACGTTGAAAAGGAGGGGTCAACTTTCGACGATGACTGGCTCTATGTCAGTGTGGAAACCACCACTGATAAAATAAGGGTGGCCGACTTCGCCGAGATCCTCTCGGAAATCGAAGCCGAACTCAGGCAGCAGGGAGTAAACAATGTCCTCCTTGTGCCCTCACATGCTGGTGGTGGGGTCTGAAGGGGGGATTGATTCAGCGCTTTTTTTACCTGCTGCGAAGGCCTATCATCGAGCGTCATACGCGCATGTAAATGGATCGGTTTGCAGTTGCCCTTGACCTGAGCGATCAGTCGGATAATAACCCATGCAGTCTCAAGAGAGACAACGAGGTTATTATCCGGGATGAACAGCAACACAACCATCACCAAGCTCTTCGAGAAACGAGGTGGCATGCTGCGCACCGCAGAGGCCCTGCGCCTCGGCGTCCACCCGCGCGATCTCTACCGGCTCCGTGATGAGGGAACAATCGAGGCGGTGTCGCGGGGGCTTTATCGCCTTCGCTCCAAGCCCCTTTCCGAGCATGCGGACCTGGTCACGGTGACCCTGCGATGCCCGAATGCCGTCATCTGCCTGGGGTCCGCCCTGGCCTTTCACGAACTAACCACCCAAATTCCGCACGAAGTCTCCATCGCCTTTCCCCGTGGGGCCTGGTCGCCCCGGATCGAGCATCCTCCGATCCGTGTGCATTGGTTCTCTGCCGAACTCCTCAGGGAAGGGGTGGAGGTGCATCGCCTTGACGATCAGGAGGTGCGCATCACCTCCCGTGAGAAGACGCTTGTGGATCTGTTTCGGTTCCGGAGCAAGCTGGGCTCGGACCTCTTCGTGGAAGGACTCCGCCGCTATGCCGAAGGGAGGAAGCGCCGCATTCCCGAGCTAATTCGCCTGGCCAAACTTGCCGGTGTGGAAGGACCGATCAGGCCGTATCTGGAAGGGGTGCTGTCATGAAAGGGCGTGTTTATCTACAGTGACGTTACCGTGCTCTCATTAAAACACGAGCCAACTTCAAGACACCCTAATCCTTCACCCTACCTGCCACAAAGCAGATGACCCCCTGCCCGCCCCCATGTTTACTTGGGTTTGCGAAGACTCAACCAAACAAGAAAGGCGGCCAGAGGGTGACCAAGACCAAACAACAGAGAGTAAAGCGGATCAAGCTGGACTTTGCTCCCCACGAGTCGGTGACAAGCTTCGGTGGGTTTGCCGTGATCAAGCGCCTGATCCTGCGGCTCGGCATCGATGGCCTGCTCGAGAAGCATCTCCCGACACGTCGGGGATATTCGCTCCCTGAGATTGCTTGCAGCGCCGTGGCGGGATTGCTCTCCGGAGCACGGGGAACGGTGGCAACCGAGGCGGTGCGTCACGATCCGGCACTTCGAAGGCTCCTGGGCTTGTCGGGTTCGCCGGAGGAGGCGACGTTTTGGCGTTCGCTCGGGGATGCGGGTGCGCCCAAGGCACTGGCAGGTTTTGATGACATCTATGGCAAGGTCGCCCGTCGGGCGATTCTGCGTTCCTCGCGCACGGCACTCTTTGACCATGGGTTCGTTCCTGTCTTTATAGACGGAACGCTGCTGGAGGGCTCGGAGCGACGGGAGGGGACCAAGGTTCTCAAGGAAAAGGGGAAGGGCCTTCTGTGGACGGCTGGGTTTGTCGGCCCTTTTCCCTGTGCGCAGCGTCTAGCTGCCAAGGGAAAAGGTGAGGGTGAGGTAACTCACGCCCGTCAACTCCTCGAGCGTATAGACCATGACATTCTGCTCCCGACGGGGCTCAAAAAAGACGCCCTGGTGCTGATGGATTCGCTCCATGGAAACGGCCCGACCCTGGACCTTATCGAGGAGCGGGGCCTTGACTTTATCATTGGCGCGAGGGGGCTTTCGCGCGTCCAGGACGTGCTTTCCGAGCAGCACGAGTCCCAGTGGACGCCCTCTCCGGAGTATGATGCGAAGCATCCAGGCATTGAGGAATCGGCGGTCTGCGTGGCGTCTGTGCACTGCGAGGATTGGAAGCACAAGAGGATGATCATTGGGCGGCGCTGGAGGAAGAAGGGGGAGTTCGTGTGGAACTATACAGCGGTTCTGACAAGCCTTCGAGAGGATGATCCTCGACTTGGGGCATGCGAGAATCACGGTAAGTTTGCCAAGAAAATATGGAATCTATACAATCGCAAGGGTGCGCATGAAAATCATTTCAAGAACCTGCTTGCAGACCTGGGCCTTCACCACCCTCCCTGCCAGGAATGGATACGCAACGCGGGCTTTTACGCCATCGGCCTTCTTGGCGGTCTGATCGGGATGACGTGTGATGTACTGACAAGCAAGCCTTCAAAGGCGAGGCGGCGTCTTGCGACCCTTCGGCGATGGCTCCTCGCCGTGCCGGCCCGCGTGACCTGCCATGGGCGGACAGCGGTGGCGACGGTGCTGGGCCTGTCGGATTGGTGGCGAAGTTGGAGCGCGGATCGATTTGCCCGAGCGGCCCGATGTTGATTTAAGACCCGCCTCGCCCCAAGAACCCCAAAAACCTCTCCCATCCCAAAGAATCCCCCGCAGAACCCGAAAAAACAACGAAGCCCAGCCCGCCAAATGGCGGGGCAGGCCGAACACGCCGAATTTTCTTCCGCGAAAATGCCGCGAAGCCCTTGGAGCGAAAAAAAGGGCCGGGGAAATTATGTGAAGGATTGGGGGGA
>JAFIGB010000419.1 GCA_020831705.1 Candidatus Sumerlaeia bacterium
CCTTGAAGGGGAACGTGAAGGATTGAGGATCGGCACGAGGTACTGATCCTGCCCTTGACAGTCGCCGCATTGTTGCCTCCAATAAGTCTGTTCGGTCGGGAGGATTCCCGGTAATATCACGCGGAAGAGGACTTGATCAAAGTGGGGACAGGCTAAATCGAAATGCCATTGATTGACAGGATTTATATTTAAGGGACTTCAGCGAATTGCTTTAAGGTAAGGGGGTGGCAAATAAAGATGCCTGATGGATCTACTTCACCGTATCGTCCCCTTCAAGAAAAAGGTGCGTCATCGATGACTCACTCTCTGAATACCATGTTTACTACTCTACGTATAGTCATGCATGCAATGCTTATTGGCTGCCTTGTTTACGTCGCCTTCATCGTCTTAAGCGCCAGCCTTGGGATCGCCAAACTGAATTCCGGTCCACAAGTCTCAGATTCGACCAGAATTATGGTGCGCTACTATGTGGATACTCTCGGCAATGTGTTTTGGGCCGCCCTTCTGATCCTGATTTTGGAGATCAGATACCTCATTGGAATTCGAAAGGGCCCGGAGATGAGGAAACAAGCCAATGAACGACTGCTCCATTGGTTGACTTCCTTTCGCGCCCTGAAGTCATTGCGACTGAATTGGTGCGTTCCACTTCTACATTCTCGTAAGATGTTCAAGTTCGTAAGGGCAATTGGGTGGGGAGTAGCGATCGCGTTGATCATTCTCCTCAGCCTAACCCTTGCTTGGGGGTTAGATCAAGCTGTGTATAGTCAGCCCCTTCCAAGTGTTTCAATTTTTAATGTCGGCGAGTGGCTCGCTTTTTTTTGTTTAATCTCGTTTCTGGCTGCGATAATCTTGGGGCTAACGACTCTCATTGACCGAACTGAGGATTCGATGCTCGCCTTCATTGTTGCCTCAACTGTTATGATCGCCTATTGGGCGATGTTTTTTCCCTTGGTCGCCAACCACGGGCTACTGCCTACCAATTAAGCTGTATTTATAGACGCTTACTGTCTCAGGAGTGATCAACATGGAGAATGATCCGGAAGTTAGAGAAAAACGTGATGTTAACATCCCCTTGAATGTGGGATTTTGGGCGTATCAGGCCCTGATAATTATACTTTGCGCATTTATTGTCTGGATGCGGATCTTCTTTGACCATTCCACCCAAAGAACCGGGCGGTCAATCGTTTTCACAGGCATGTTGAGTTCGTTGCTGTGCTCGCTTTCATTACTAAACTTAACCTTCCTTTTCTTTTACCGGCAAATTGAACCCCGGTCTTGGCGAGGCCCTGTTTTCATTGTGATCGCTTTGGTGTGTTACTTCTCGTGGGTCCGATTCTGGTATAATGCCCTCTTATATGGGGGAGGCTTGGCATTACTACACCTACTTTGATCAGGGTTCTGATGGCGGTGGCGGGGTTGCGTGGACGGCTCCTCAAAACCTTGACCGGTTTAATTGCAGATTGACAAACTTTTCCAGTGTCCTAAACTCATCTCTTAGATGGTGGAGATCTGGAGGGCAAAGGAATAATCATGATTATTTCCCGCGAACTACTAACTGCTGGTGGGGTTTTGGCCCTTGGGGCCAGTGCTTTTGCAACACCGTTTGAGTGGGAATCGGTGGAATTGCCCCTCGGGGCGGCGGCACCGATTAGCACCGTTTACCAGGATCGACTCCTCATTCTGGGTGGAGAACGGGCGGGGGAGCCTTCGGATGTCATCTGGAGCAGCGATGATGCGCGGCATTGGAACCGTCATCCTTCGGCACTTCCGATTCCCATCCGCACGGGGAGCGCGGTGGAGTTTGGGGGCGTGTTGCTCCTTTTTCCCACGGGGGATGAGGACATGCCCGTTTTGGCGTCCACGACGGGGCTCGACTGGGAAACAGTTACCGTCAATCCGCCTCTGAATAAGGCCGACTGGCGTCAGGCAACTATCCATGGCGACCAGATTTGGCTGCTCTCCGGAGGGGAAGGCGAACCCGTTGAGGCCAGACGCTCCTTCGATGGGGAAAATTGGGAGATTGTTGCAACTGAGGGACTTGGCAGCATCGACCATGGCTTCAGTCTTGAAAGTTACGACGGACGGTTGATTCTGTTTCACCCCGAATTTGCCGGCTACCCCGGTCTGGGCCCTTCGGTGGATCGTGTCATTACCAGCGAGAGTGTCGATGGATTGGAATGGACCTCCACGGTTCAGGAACTTTTCATCGAGTATGACTCATCGAGCAATGATTTGCGCCCCTATCATCGAACCTTCGACCTCATGACGACGGTTTGGAATGGAAAGCTCTGGATGATGGAGCGTGGTGCTGTTCATGTCCACCCCTCCCTGGCCGACACGATGATCCTTCTCTCCACCAGCAATGTCCGGGATTGGGCACGGCGCAGGCCAACGAGCGATGGCAATTCCAACCAAACCAATCGAACGATGCGGGCCCTGTTGCATCCTTTCGGTGAGGGCCTGGTTGCCGGCTCGACCCATGGAAGCGCAGCAAATTCCCTGCGCAAATGGACCCATGACCCGGATTCCGGCTCGGTGCTGGGCCAATGGGAGACAACCTTCGAGGACCTTCGCCTTGCGGACGTGCAGGCGGCCAGCTTCTTCCACCATGCCAATCGGCTCTGGGTGGCCGGGACGAATGGTCTCCTGTCGACCGCCGACAATGTGGTGTGGACCCGCCATGCCAATTCGCCCAACCTTTCAAACTCCCGATTCGCCCTGCACGGCGATGATGTCTATATTTCCCTGCCCAACGGTGCCACCTACCGCCTTGAAACCAGTGGCCCACAGGTGAATCTGAGTCAGGTTCAGGGGGGACTCTCCAACACCAGTATCGCAGCCCATGATGGCTGGTTGTATCGCCTGGACGAGGAAAATATCGAAAGCGAAACGGTAATTTGTGGCTGGAATTTCGTGGGATCGTATATTCCAATCATGGGACAGCTGATAACGACTGTCAGCGCAAATCGCGTTCTCCGTTCCCGCAATGGGTTCGACTGGGAGGTAAGACCGGGAAACACCTTCTCCGCGAGGGGATCTGTCTATACGTCCTTCGATGGAAGCCTTTGGGGATTTGGAGGAACCCGGATGGACCAGCGGGTGGGAAGTGGAAACTGCCCTCTCTCAGGTTACACAAACAACCAGTTCCGCCGCCAAATCAGGCGCATGACGGAATCCGGTAGCTGGGTTCAGGTGGGTGACCTCCCCGAATCCGTCATCAGAGTGATCAATTCCATCCACATTCATGGCAACACCGTCTATATGATTGCCGACGATCGCAAGCTATTCTCAAGTACCAACATGGTAGACTGGACCCTTGTATCCGAAAACTACACCGGATCGATTGCGCAAGGTCAGGTTTCGACCATTGCCGTCGGGCCGAACCAGGCATGGATGATTCAGTATCAGCCGTCAAATGCGAACTCCACACCCAGACTTTTGGGCACCAAATCACTGGGAAATCAGGCGGAATTCAATTTCCCGGGGTCTTCGCCCCAATGGAATTTTAGAAGTCACTTTGACACGGTCGATGCCTTCGCCCACGGGGATGAAGGGCGACTCCTGCTCACTGTCCCCCGTGTTGACGATGAAGGTCATGCCTTCCTTGAAGGGCCGTTGATCCATCCAGTTTCCCCCGACGACACACTTCGCCCCGGCAGCGGGTATCCGGTTCCCGTTGCGCAGCGCCAGTCGGACGGCGATCTGTTCCTGCGCATGGAGGTCGTCGGTCAGGCCGTGGAGGGACAACCCTGGTTCCGCCTGCGTGGTAACTCCCAGGGATATAGACGGGCCAGCGAGGTTAAAATCACCACCCTTGGAGGGGATCGTCCAGTCCTTGGAAATGGCATGGGCACCTACACCGCCATCCTGAACTACCAACCGGGCGACGACCACCTGATGCCCTTTATTGATCTGCTGACCAACAAGGAAAACAGTTCCGTGGGAACCCTTGGCGTCGAATCTATTCGTATTACCGAATGGACACCCTCGGCGGACGAGAATCTCGAACTCGTCCGTGAGTATACATTCCCCTGGGAAACCCGCGGCTTCACCCCCCGGGAAATTGATGTGCTCATTCCCCCCGTTGCCATGTATCACGATGGTCGCGGACTGGTGATTCGGGGCGCGGACACTCCCCGCGCCGATGACGTTGTCTTTGGATTCTGGGGGCATGAGTCGGACGTTACCATCGCCGGAGGTGCGGTCTATAAGTTCACCTGGCAGGTGGGAAGCGATACGCCCGCTGATCGCCCGGATGAAATGCCCATTGTGCGTCTGCGCGTCAACGAGACGAGTTTCCGCGTGGCCCCCATTCTGACGGTTGTCTCCAGAAACCACACACGCCTTCCCCTCGACGGTAACACCGAGGAGTATGTCCTCTGGTTCGAAGCCCCCGAGCAACTCGATGGGGATCAATTCATCTTCAGTTTCGACCTGCTATGGACCACTAACGAAGTCACCCGTCGCCTGGATCGCGAGGTCTGGCTGGAGAGCCTTCGGGTGGAAGTCGTGCAACACCAGGAATGAGGAACGCCTCACTTCGCCCTGCGTTGTCTCCCCGTCTATACAATTTCGCCAGCGAAGGTACCTACTATATCGTCTTCAGCTCCTCCTCCGATGCCATCAAAGAACCCTCAGGTTCCGTATGGAAAATTCGGAATTATCCACCCATGGGGCAAAATCCCACCTTCAGTGGATTTTATGAAGTTTCGCGGGAATCCCCTTGCCGCTTCTCCAACTTCCATTGATCCCCCGTGGCTTGTCCGTCATATTCCTTAAGTCCCAAGGTGGGGCTGAAAGTGCCCTTCCGGGGTACGTTGGAATTATTCCTCGATAATGAGGCGGGAACATGGCACCGGACAAGGAACGCAGCACCGAGAAATCCTGGCATTCCCTTGATGGGGAGCAGGTACTTGCCGAGATTGAAGCCAGCCGTGAGGGCCTTTCCTCCAAGGAAGCCGCGCTGCGATTGGAAACCCATGGCCCAAACCGCATGACGGAGCGGGCCCGCCGCAGCGGTCTAGTCCGCTTCCTCCTCCAGTTCCACAATATTCTGATCTATGTGCTGATTGGCGCCGGCTTGGTGACGGGATTGCTCGCCATTATCGATGGACCCTCACACTGGGTCGACACCTTCATTATTTTTGCCGTGGTGATCATTAATGCCCTGGTGGGCTTTATTCAGGAGGGCAAGGCGGAGGAGGCGCTGGAGGCCATTCGCAATATGCTGTCCCGCGAGGCGACGGTCATGCGCGATGGAAACCGCGTCACCATTGATGCGGCCGACGTCGTCCCGGGTGACATTGTGGTGCTTCGCACGGGCGACAAAGTGCCCGCGGATATCCGCCTTCTCGAAGCCCGCGATCTGCGTATAGACGAGGCGGCACTCACTGGTGAATCCGTCCCGGCGGACAAGGAGGTCACCACGCTCGCGCCCGAAACAACCCTGGGCGATCGGAGCAACATGGCTTTTTCGAGCATGCTTGTCACCGGAGGATCGGGCCTGGGCGTCGCGGTTTCCACCGGCGATGACACCCAGATCGGTCGCATCAGCAGCATGGTTTCCGAGACGCCGGAAATCACCACCCCCCTCATTCGCCAGATGGACCACTTTGGGAAAATCATTGCCGTCGTGATTATCCTGCTTGCGGTGGTGACCTTTGTCTTTGGTGTCTTCGTCGGTGGGCAGTCGTATGTCTATATGTTCCTTGCAGCGGTGGCACTGGCCGTGGCCGCGATCCCTGAGGGTCTCCCCGCCGTCATGACCATCATCCTGGCCCTGGGGGTACGCCGCATGGCTGCCCGCCACGCCATTATCCGGCGCCTTGCCGCTGTCGACACCCTGGGGGCGCTCATGGTCGTTTGCAGTGACAAGACCGGAACCCTCACCCGCAATGAAATGACCGTGACCACCGTTGCCCTGGCGGGGGAGACCCTGTCGATCACCGGTGGGGGATACGCCCCCGAGGGCGACATCCTTGGTCCCGACGAGAAACCCCACGTACCAGCTGACGATTCCCCCGCAGCGGAAATGATGCGTCTCGGCGTGCTCTGTAATGATTCCGACATCACCCAGGAGGATGGTCGCTGGCGGGCCGATGGCGATCCCATGGAGGGTGCCCTCCTTACCCTTGGCAAGAAGGCCGGTATAGACATCGCTGCCCTCCGCCGCGAGCACCCCGTCCTGGACAGCATCCCCTTCGACTCGACCAAGAAGTACATGGCGACGCTCCACGAGTTGGATGGCGGAAGGGTCCTCCTCCTCAAGGGCGCCCCCGAGCGTGTCCTCGATCTATGCAACCATCAGCTGGCCGAGGATGGTCTGGCCGACATTGACCGCGACGGATGGGACAAGCGGGCCGAATCCATGGCCGCCGACGGCAAGCGAGTACTGGCTGCCGCACGGCGCATTATGCCTGAAGGGACGTCCAGCATCAGTGATGATGACCTGGCGGACGACCTAGCCCTCGTGGGGCTTTGGGGCATCATTGATCCTCCCCGCGACGAGGCCATCGAGGCCGTGGCCCACTGTCAGGAGGCAGGCATTCGCGTGGTAATGATTACCGGCGATCATGCCATGACCGCCAAAGCCATCGGCCGCATGGTGGGCATTGGTGATGGGGAGCATTCCTGCACCGGCAGCGAACTGGACGCCTTCAGCGACACGGAACTATCCAGCGCCGCCCGCGATATAGACATCTTCGCCCGCGTTTCCCCCGAACACAAACTCTCCCTTGTCCGCGCCATGCAGGCCCACGGCCAGGTGGTCGCCATGACCGGCGACGGCGTCAACGATGCCCCCGCCCTCAAGCGCGCCGACGTGGGTGTCGCCATGGGCATCAAGGGCACCGAAGTCACCAAGGAAGCGGCCGACATGGTTTTGACAGACGATAATTTCGTCTCCATCGCCAATGCCGTCGAGGAGGGGCGCACCGTCTACGACAACCTGCGCAAGTCTATCCTCTTCATCCTGCCCACCAACGGTGGCGAGGGCCTCACCATCCTGATGGCCATCCTCCTTGGCAGGTCATTGCCGCTCACCCCGGTTCAGGTGCTTTGGGTGAACATGGTCACCGCCGTTACCCTCGCGCTGGCACTGTCCTTTGAAAAATCCGAGTCCGACGTCATGCAGCGTCCTCCCCGCGACCCCGCCTCCAACCTGCTCTCTCGTTACTTCGTCTGGCGCATTCTATACGTATCGGTAATCATCTGCGCCGGTGTTTTTGGCGCCTTTATGTGGATGCGCCACCTCGGCATGGAGCTGGAGGTTGCCCGAACCGTTGCCGTGAACGCCCTCGTGGGGTTCGAGATTTTCTATCTATACAACTGCCGCAAAATCATCGCCCCCGTCCTGCATCCGCGCGAACTCCTCGCCAACATGCACGTCGTCACCGCCATTGGCATCGTGATCGTTCTCCAACTTGCCTTCACCTACCTGCCCCCCGTGCAAGCCCTCTTCGGCACCGCAGCCATCAGTGCCAGCCACTGGGTCCTTGTAGTGATCCTCGGCATCGCCCTCTTCGCCATTGTCGAACTTGAAAAGACAGTCATACGAATGATGGAGAAGAGAAAGGCGCCAGAAACATTGGCCCCGACCGGTTGAGTGGTCCCGGCTGTGTATTGTGCTTCTTGGAGGCAGAAGTGTGGTCTGGATAATTGGGAGGATTCTGTTCGACGGTTTCACTTGTAACTTGCCGGCCAGTTTTTTTTCTGCAGGAAGTTCGAATAATTCGCTTGCTTTCGGTGAAATGGTGGATTCTACTTCTTCATAATTCGTACGGCTTACAGCCTTGTTGTCAATAAATAACACTAACGATTAATATGAATGACGAATATATCTGAACGGAGGGCGTATGAGAGAATTATCATACGTAACCCTATGGGCAAAATCCACTCCCTACCACACCCTGTGGTGTCATCTGCTTGATGTCGCAGCAGTTGTCGAGTCCCTCCTGAAGGGGCCGAGGAGTTTTCTTGTCGACGAAAATCCCGCGCTGCTGCCCCTGCTCGTCCTGCTGGGGGGTGGGCATGATATTGGAAAAGCCTCCCCTGATTTCCAGGGGATGAATGGGGAGCTTGCTGCAGCCGTTGCAGAAAACGGCTTCCCCCTTGGAGAACGGGGTCCGGGGCGCGTTCACCATGGAATTATTTCCGCCATTATACTTAAGAAGCACCTCCACCAGATCTTGAAATGGCCCGTGAATCAGGCCGCTCAGGCGGCAAAGGCATCGGGAATACATCACGGCCAGTTGGTCATTGAGCCCACCTTCGGTTATGGGTGGGGGATGGGCCTATTGCCGCATGATCTTGGGCTATGGACCAAGGCTCAGGACGAACTCCTCGAAATGTTGCAGGGGGCGACAGGCCATGTACTGGCTGAATGGAGCGATGAAGCCCAGATTCCAGATGCGGCGCAGTGGGTAGGTTTGGCGGGGCTGATTTCGTTCGCGGACTGGATCGGCTCAAACCAGAAATATTTCCCATTTCAGGACGTGGCGGGCACTTCTCCCGGCGAATACTATAAGGAAGCCCTCAAAACCGCCACAAAAGCGTTGGGGGAACTGGGGTTTCGTTCGTTGCCTCCCCACAACACGCGACCGACTTTTCAAGGACTGTTTCCGGCGATTTCAAAACCTCGGCCGCTTCAGGAAGAGATTATCTCACTTCTGACGAAAAAACCTGAAACTCACCTTCTCATTGTGGAAGCCCCCATGGGGGAGGGGAAGACCGAGGCAGCTTTTTTTGCGGCTGCTCATTGGGAGAAGGCGTGTTCAGGAGGGTGCTATGTTGCCCTTCCCACCCAGGCGACGAGCAATGCCATGTATGGTCGCATGATCGAATGGATGTCACGGCTTCACCCCGGTGAGGCTCATGGGGCGATGCTTCTCCATGGTGGTCTTGTGAAGCCGGAGGATTTTGAGCGTGTGCGTGTTTCCGCCGTCAATGAGGACGAGCGGGAAGTGTCATCCGCCCGAGTATATTCATGGTTTCTTCAAGCGAAGCGGGGACTCCTCGCGCCATACGCTGTCGGAACGATTGATCAGGCACTCCTGGGTGTACTCCCAAACAAACACCATTTCATCCGTCTCCACGGTCTTCAGGGTAAAACAGTCATCTTCGACGAGGTCCATGCTTACGATGTCTATACGGGGTCCCTTCTTGAGGGCCTACTTGGCTGGTTGCGCGTGCTGGGCGCGCGCGTGGTGATTCTTTCAGCGACCCTTCCACCATCAAAACGCAGAGGGCTTCTGGAGGCATTTGGGGGCGAAGAAAATAGCGCCCCCGATACCTACCCCCGGATTACCGCTGTTTCCGAAAAAGGGATTGTTGAGCAAGTCTTCTTCCCGGCAAGCGCCGCAAAGAAGGTCTCGCTTGCCTGGATGGAAAGTAATCCTCACGAAGTTCTGTCCCACCTTTCATCGATGATGAAGGACGGAGGATGTGCGGCAGTCATCCTGAACACGGTTGGTGAGGCTCAGGAGTGGTTTCATCATGCCAATGACATGTTCAATGCTGATTGGGGACCTGTTCTGTTGCTCCATTCCCGTTTCACAGCGGGAGAGCGCGAGGAACGCGAAAGCAAGGTTATGAAGTTCTTTGGCAAGGGTGCCGATCATCGTCCACACCGTGCACTTCTAATTTCCACTCAGGTGGTAGAGCAAAGCCTGGATGTGGATTTTGATTTGATGGTAACGGCGTTGGCACCGGTGGATCTGGTGCTCCAGAGATCGGGTCGTCTGCACCGTCATGATCGGCAGCGGCCGGCCGGACTGGAGCACCCCGGACTCATTATTCTGGCCCCAAATGTCTGTGGCGAACCACCGGATTATGGCAACTCGGCACGGGTTTACGAAATGGCGATTCTTATGCGAACCCATGCAGTTCTTCAGACCAGGGAGCAGATTCAACTCCCCGAAGACTTTGACCCCCTGATCAATGCAGTCTACACAGATGGCGATTTTGCGGAACTTCCCGATGGTTGGCGGATCTCTCACGATGAAGCCGCGAAGAGAATGGAAAAGGGTGCGCAGTCGCACCGTCAAACTGCCGAAGGAGCCTCCATTCCCAAGGCATTGCAGGCCGCGAGTTACTGGCGATCATCCAAAGCGGCTCTCAATGACCCGGAAGATCCCGGAGCACACCGGGACACGCGGGCACTCACGAGACTCGGAGGCATCTCCCTTCGTGTTATATGCCTCCATGAAATAAATGGGAGGCTCTATTTTGATCGCGAAGGCGCCCATGAGATTAGCGAGACTTACCCACCCGATTCGGAGATCATTTCCCTACTATATAACAGTACAGCCACATTCTCCGAGCGGTTCCCCGGCGATCCCTTGATCTCCGCGATACAGAAGGAGGGCGCACTTCCCCCGGTATGGAAGGAGACGGATCGATTTCAGTGGATGTACCTCCTGCGTTTTTCCGAGGACATCGCCCAACCCGACGGCCAGGTTGTCAAATGGTCGAGTAAAACTGGATTTGAGCGCATCAAACCCCTGAAAGGAGGAACAGATGCATAAGAGCAAGCGATTCAACCTGCTCGATGAACCATGGATCCCCATCATCTCCGATGGGAAAACCGCGAAGATCGGTCTGATCGATCTATTTCGCAATCTGGACACGATTGACGAGGTACAGGATCCCTCCCCACTCACCACAGTCGCCCTTCACCGGTTGCTGCTCGCCATTCTTTATCGGAATCTCAAGCCCCAGACTCTGGAGGATTGGGTTGAACTTCACTCCAAGCCGTGGAATTCGGTCACCGTTCTCAAGTATTTAAAGAACCATCACGATAGCTTCTGGCTTTTTCATCCGGAACGGCCGTTTATGCAGCGCATCGAGATCGCCAACGAAAAACCTTCCTCGCTCTCCAAGCTGCAACTGGAGCGGTCGACGGGAAACAACTCCCAGCTCTTTGACCATTCCGCCGATGATGCCACCATCGCGATGGACTTCGGTGCAGCCGCCTGCGCCGTGGTTACCACCCAGTGCTGGGCTGTCGGAGGTGGGAAAAGTGGCGGCGGTCGCCCAAACTCCACTCACGGACACCAACTGTTGGGGGCGACGCTCCTATCAAGAGGGCCTGACCTCTGGAAGACCCTCCTGCTGAATCTTGTACCCATGGAATTCCTTGGGGACACACCCCGCAATTTCTTCCGACAATCACAGGATCTCCCAACATGGGAGCAACCACTCCAGGGCTGGCCGGAAAAGCGACCAATTCTTGGCATCTCGGACTGGCTGACCTGGCAATGCAGGGGGCTTCTACTCATCGAACCACCTGCGAAAATTGACCAAGCCTTCGAAGTGATTGTTGTTCAGGGGGAATCGATTGTGGACTCTCCGCTGATCGACCCCTGGATGGCCTACACGCAGGACGACAAGGAAGGCTGGCGTAACCGCAGGATTAATCCCGAGAAGGCTGCGTGGCGGGATTCAGAGTCCCTGTTTGCAATGTATAGACAAGAGGGGGCGAAATCCAATTCCTCTGTGCCACTAATCGCCTATCAGGCACTACATTCAGAATTTCCCGAATGCGCCGGCTCCTTGACTGTCGATGTCATCGGGATGGCCAACGACAAGGCGAAGTTGCTACTTTGGCGACATGAGCGCTTCCGCCTGCCTGCGAAGTTCTTTACCGACGAGTCCGCCTATGACCGGCTACGCCAGGCTTTGGAAACCGCACAACTGGCCGACAAGTGCCTACACCTTGCTCTGCGTCTATATGCAGAGGAGTTCCTTACCATGGGAAATCGTTCCCCTGACACCAAGGATCTGAGTAATCACATCAGGGCTATATCCCGAAAGGAATCCTATTGGGCTGCTTTGGAATCGTGCTTTCATCGCTTCCTCCAACAAATCATGGAAGAGGACTCGATGAATATATGGAAGGCTGATGTTGTCTCCAGCATCGAGAGAGCATTTGGTGATTCCATAAACTCCTGCGATACAAGCCCCAGGCACCTGCGCGCAGCCACAAAGGCACGCGGATATTTCAACGGATTGCTTTACAAAAACCATCTCAAGGAGGCAAAGCAACATGCCGAAAGCACCGCCTGAGTCAAAACCCGCCGAGAATCCAGCTGAGAAGACACACGACCTCGTCTCCGAGTTGTATCGGATTGGACGAGCGTTGAACGAGTCCAAGGAAGACCAGAAGAGTAGTGCTAACCCACGGGGTGTCATTGCGGACCTTCGTCGTGGTGCCCGCACGGCGCCGATGGTCCCGCCCCGCGTCTTTAAGCATGTTGCGCGATTCTTTCCCGAAGAGGAAAAAGGCTCCTCGGGCAGGCACAAGGTTGACGCCATGTTGATCACCGCCTGTCTTTTCGCAACCCATCCGTCTCCTCCGGAGAACAGGGGTGAAAACCTCGGTGGCACGCTTCGAAGGGTGCGCGCGAAGCGGGAAAGCGACAGCATTGAGAAGCGCTTCCTCGCCATGCTCACAGCCGGTCCGGATGAACTCCCCAATCATTTGCGCCATGCTGTTTCCCTGGCGAAAGCATCTGATGTTAAAATTGATTGGCACCAGCTTCAGCGAGATATCGAGAACCTCATCGGCCCCGTCGATTACTGGCGTCGCCGCACCACGGAACATTGGGCACGCCAATTCTGGCAACATGAGAGCAAAGGAAAAAACGTAGAAGACTCCCAAGCCGAATGAAGTATCAGGGAGTTCGCAACCCCAAACCACCGACCACTCCAACCCCTTCAAGGAAAGGATTTTCCATCATGATTGTTGAGCTTCACCTTATCCAGAACTTCGCGCCGTCCTGCCTCAACCGCGACGACGTTAATTCCCCAAAGGAATGTGAATTCGGCGGATTCCGCCGCGCCCGTATTTCCAGCCAGTGCCTTAAGCGGGCCATCCGCTGGGACAATGCCTTCCAGACCGGAGTCTCCTCTGACATCGGGATTCGCACAAAGTTCCTTATGGAAAAAGTGAAGGGCGCCCTTATTGATGCCGGACGGCCCGAGGTTGAATCCGACATCGTTGCCCAAGCCGCCTGTGCTGCCTTTGGTTCGGGAGTAAAGGAAGGCAGGACGTCCATTGCCCTTTACCTCGGGAAAGACGAGATTGGCCGTATTGTCCAGACTGTCCTTGATCAATACGACATCGTGCTGGAGGGCGTTAATTCCGTCAAGGGCCTCGAGGGAAAGAAAGCAGACAAGGCGATGAAGGATCTTGAAAAGCTCATGACAAAAATCGTCAAGGACTTCACACCAGGAACTCAGGCAGCCGACATTGCCCTTTTTGGACGCATGATCGCCGAGGGCACCCACTTCAATGTCGATGCCGCTGCCCAGGTGGCCCACGCCCTTTCCACCCATCAGGTGGTTCCGGAAATGGATTTCTTCACAGCCGTGGACGACCTTCAGCCCAAGGGCGACCCCGGAGCGGGAATGCTGGGGACCCAGGATTTCAACTCGCCCTGTCTATACAGGTACAGTGCCGTTCATCGCCCGCAGTTGGTGGAGAACCTCGCCGGGGATGAAGATCTTGCCAACGAGGCGATTGTTGCCTTCCTGCGCGCATCGATTCTGGCCATTCCTTCCGCGAAGCAGAACAGCCATGCCGCCCACCAGCCACCCACAATGGCTCTTGCGGTGGTTCGTGAATCCGGCCCTCAGCTTTCGCTGGCCAATGCGTTCGTGCGACCGATCCGTCCCCGCTCTGATCAGTCGTTGGTCGAGGAGTCCGTTTCCTCCCTTGCAAAGCACTGGGGCGACCTGATCGCCAGCTACGGCGCAGAGGGAATCACCGCGGCCCCCTACTACATTGTCGATCGCGATGCAAAAATTGACTTCGACCAACCTGCGGCCAAGGTTAAGGGCATGAATCAACTCCTCGAAATCGTGTCCGGTAAGTTGCCTGCAGGAGTGGCATCATGAGTGGCGTCTTGCTCCTGCGTCTTGCCGCCCCCCTGCAATCATGGGGAACCCAGAGCAGGTTTCTCATCAGGGACACAGGCAGGGAACCATCCCGAAGCGGGGTGATTGGCATCCTATGCGCCGCACTTGGCATGCCGAGGACAGCACCCCTTAACCATTTCAACTCCCTTAAGTTTGCCGTTCGTGTGGACCGTGAGGGGGTTGTCATTCGCGACTTTCACACAGTGGGTGGAGGAGAGGATGATCATCGTATCCTTCGCCATACAAACGGGATTCGCAAGTATGGTGTCTCCATCGCCAGCACTGGTCGTGCAGACAGGGGAATCCTGACAGAGCGGTATTACCTCTCCGACGCTCGGTTCCTTGTTGGTTTGGGATCGGAGGATCTTCCGTTCCTTGAAAAGTTGGAGGCGGCTCTCAGGGAGCCCAAATGGCCCCTCTACCTGGGACGAAAGGCTTGTATCCCCTCAGAGCCAATCCTTCCTCCCGGAAGAGCCCTTCGAGAAGGCACCTCCGACCCCGTGGCTGTGTTGACCAATGAACCCTGGTCCCCAAGGGTGACTTTCGAAAAGCCTCCTGAATCCCTTCGGATTGTTTTCGACAGTACAAGCAGCAAGGATTCAGGTCAGCCACGGGCCGACCTCCCCATCAGTTTTAACAGAGCCAATCGATCCTATGCCGACCGCTTGGTGGACTATAAGTTTATCACGCCCAAGGAGGTTGTGTCATGACAACAATAGCCCCTCCCGTTCAACTACTTTTCTTGAGCCGACTTCAATTGTCACCCCGATCGCGGCAGGCAGCCAACGATCTCGCGAATCCCTATGAACTCCATAAGACGCTCCTGAGGGCCTTTGATGGAGGAAATCAAGGTGAGGCACCGGAAATCAGCGGTCGATTGCTTTTCCGAATCGAGCCCGGAAAGACATACAGCCCCGCACCGCCGGTCGTCCTGGTACAGGCCCATACTCTCGCCATTTGGCAGACCATAGCCGACAGGTTCCCTTCCTATTTCGCCGTCACACCCGAACAAAAGAGGATCCTCACAACCCAGTTCCAATTGGAAGTGGGAAGTGTGGTCGCTTTCCGCCTTCGTGCCAACCCGATCAGGAATGAGCCCATAAAGGGCACAAAGCGCGGAAAGAGAAGGCCATTGCTGGATGAAAAGCAGCAACTCGATTGGTTCCAGGAACGACTCAATAGGAACGGGGCGAATATCCTTCATTCCCGGGTCTGGCACGAAGGTGTTCAGAGCATGAGAAAAGGGAAGTCATCACGAAGCATCCAAATAGTCTCCTCCTTCGTGGAAGGAACCCTTGAGGTGACCGATGGGTTGAAGCTTTCTCATGCCCTCGCCCACGGCATTGGCCCCGGCAAAGCCTTTGGCTTTGGCCTGCTTTCCCTGGCGCCCGCACGATAAGCAGCGTCGAGCTGCCATCCGGGCCATTGATCTTTGACAACTCAATAGGTATAGACAAACACCACCAACTCCATATCACCCACAACACCAGCCAAAGTGGTGCCGCAGGGGGGCCTGGGTTCCCCTGCGGTGCTGCGGAAAGGAGTTCTTCCATTATGGATCTCCACAGACTTCCCCGTGTGACCGACTCGTCCAGCTTCATGTACCTCGACCAATGTCGTGTGGAACAGGACGACATGGCCATCGCGGCCTGGGATCTTACCGGCATCACCCATATACCCGTTGCCAATCTTCATTGCCTTCTTCTCGGCCCGGGAACAGTCATAACCCATGCTGCCGTGCGAGCCATTGTTGATAATGGATGCAATATCGTCTGGGTGGGGGAGCGTGGCGTGCGGACATACGCCTGCGCGCTGGGGGAAACCCGCTCCTCGCGCAACCTCCTGCGCCAGGCAGCTCTTGCGACCCGCGAGAAACCACGCCTGGAGGTTGTTGCGCGTATGTATCGCATCCGCTTCTCCGACCCGCTTCCCGAGGACGCAACCCTTCAGCAAATCCGTGGCATGGAGGGGATCCGTGTTCGCCAGGCATACGCCAATGCGGCAAAGCTGTATGACATCAAGTGGGGTGGTCGCCAATACAATCGCCGGGATTGGGACAACTCGACCCCCATCAACAAGGCACTTTCCGCTGCCAATGCCTGTCTATACGGAGTCGCCCATGCAGTCATTATTGCCCTGGGATACTCCCCCGGCCTTGGATTTATACATTCGGGAAAGCAACTCAGTTTTGCCTATGATATAGCAGACCTTTACAAGGTCGATTATGCCGTCCCGGCTGCCTTCGAGGCGGCGCGGGAGGACAGCGACATGACGAGTGGCCGGGTTCCCACTCCGCCAAAGGAACGTCTTTCAGTGGAACAAAGGGCACGCTACAAGGTTCGCCAGATCATCGTGCGGGAAAAACTCCTCGAGCGCATTCCCCGCGACATTGCCCATGTTCTCAACGTGCCGATAGACGAAGTCACCGCGGACGACCCCTGGGCGGAGGATGTTGCCGCACCGGCCCCCCTCTGGGAGCCAAGGCAACGTGCATCGAGGACAAGGCTGGTCGCCGATTCCAATCCCCAAATCCAACCACATGAAAGGAGAAAAGAACCATGATGGTGCTCATTCTTGAGAAGGTACCCGAATCGCTCCGGGGGGAACTGAGCCGTTGGTTACTTGAGCCCAAGAGCGGGGTATTCATTGGCAACGTAAGTACATTGGTTCGAGAGAAAATCTGGGAATTGGTTCAGGAGCGACTTCGGCCGTCATCCGGAGCCGTACTTGCCTGGAACAGCCCGACGGAACAGGGCTTCACCGTCCTCACGCGTGGAAAGACCTCCCGGGAACTCGTCAACTGCGATGGTCTTCAACTCGTACGACGTCCCCATCCCAATCCAAAAAAGGCGCGTGTGAAGCTGAATGCTTCTCTGGTCTCGTTTCGTTTGAGGCAGAAGAAGTATGACATTCCGGATGTCAAGCTTTAGGCCATGACGACGGTGTGTGAACCGATGAATGCTGGTTGACACATACGGGCGTTTTGGAGACGTAAGTCCAGTAGTTTGCAGTATCCTCCCCGCACACGCGGGGGTGAACCGCCTCGCCATTGCCTCGGCGGACCTGTCAAGCTATCCTCCCCGCACACGCGGGGGTGAACCGTATTCCATGCCCCTGTCGGTGATGATGTTGTAATCCTCCCCGCACACGCGGGGGTGAACCGCTCGCCCGTCTTGCTGTCCCAGCTGCAATCGGCATCCTCCCCGCACACGCGGGGGTGAACCGGCGGGTCTGCGATGATAGACGGCCCGTTCTCATCCTCCCCGCACACGCGGGGGTGAACCGACGGGGAAATTGTCAAAAACAGGTCAGGCCAAATCCTCCCCGCACACGCGGGGGTGAACCGTGGTAAACGGTGGGGGCCCAGTTTCCCGGGCCATCCTCCCCGCACACGCGGGGGTGAACCGGCAAACGCCTTGGGGTGATCGTAACGAAGGAATCCTCCCCGCACACGCGGGGTTGAACCGCGGGAAATCGCGCCCAAACAGGCAGGCCAGCCATCCTCCCCGCACACGCGGGGGTGAACCGACGCTGGCAACGTAGCACAGGAGACGTTTCCGATCCTCCCCGCACACGCGGGG
>JAFIGB010000444.1 GCA_020831705.1 Candidatus Sumerlaeia bacterium
TCAAGGGCGGAACACCCCTCGGTGGTGTTGGAGTCGGCAACGGTGACTTTACCACCGGCGAGATCTATCAAATCAACAGGCTCCCCCTTGTTCCCGTCATTACGGGTGATGAGGTAACCAACATCACAACAAACTCACTGACACTGACCTTCAACAAGTCGGTGGGGGGTATTACTGCCGGGGACTTCATCACTACGAATGTCATCTCGCTGGATGTGACGGGCGGCCCCGAAGTCTTCAATGTCGAGGTTCTCGCTGATACGGAGGGGACTGTTTCGATCCAGCTGCCAGCTGGGGTGACGACGGATGCCTATACAAACTCCAGTCTTGCCTCGAATCTATTCACCTACCTCCTCGACACAACCCCACCAACGGGGACGATCTCCATCAATGGTGGCGATGCGCTCACCAGTTCCACGGAAGTCATCATCACCAACAACATCACAGACAATCTCAGTGGCGTTGCTGAAATGCGTTTCCGCAATGACGGCGGAAGCTGGTCGACCTGGGAGCCCTACACCACGACCCTTTCCTGGTCGCTGGCGAACATCGATGGAACCCGCGAGGTCGAGGGCGAATTCAGGGATGAAGCAGGCAACGTCCACGCCACGGCGGATACCATCCTCCTCGATGCCACCCCTCCCACGGGAACATTTGTCATCAATGGCGGCGATGACTATACAAACGATTCGAATGTCATCCTGACACTTTCCATCACGGACACCGGCGGAAGTGGCCTCGCCGAAATGCGCTTCCGCAACAATGGCGGCACATGGTCTCCGTGGGAACCGTACAGCGGAACGGCGAACTGGAATATTGGCACGACGGAGGGAACCCGGGTCGTCCAGGGGGAATTCCGTGATGGTGCCCACAATGTCCACGGAACCAGTGATCTCATCATCCTCGACACCACGCCCCCCTCGGGCACCTTGACGGTCAATGGCGGTGATGAGTGGACCTCCCTGACAACCGTCCAGCTGGATCTGGCCTTCACCGACAACCTGTCGGGCCTTGATGAAATGCGCTTCAGCAACGATGGCACTACATGGACTCCCTGGGAGCCCTTCAACCCGGCACGTTCCTGGGACATTGATCCTGGTGACGGTCCCAAGACGATATACACGGAAGTCCGCGATGGAGCCGGGAACTTGGCCGCCGAGACGGCGCAGATCGGATTGGACACCGTTATCCCCGAAGTGCTCCTGACGATTAATGACGGCGACCTTTGGACGAACGACCTGATTGTGACGGTGGACATCGTCACGACGGCCGGACTGAGCGGGGCAAGCGCCCTCCAGCTTCAATCCACCGATCCCCTCCTTCCCGTATTGCCATGGGAGCCCTTCTCATCACAGGTTTCCTTCACCCTTGAGGAAGGCAATGGGCTGCGCGAGATCACCGGATTTGTGCGCGACACGGCAGGCAATGTCGGTTCCACAACATCCACCATCCTCCTCGACACCCTTCCCCCGACGGGCACCATCGTTGTCAACAACGGGGACGACTTTACAAACAACGCAACGGTCAATCTGGACCTGACGGCAACGGATGGCGCGGGCATCGGGCTTGGCGACATGCGCTTCAGTAATAACGGTTCGGACTGGTCACCATGGATTCCCTTCACGACAAGCACCACGTGGGATCTTGACGATTCCAATGACGGCACGAAGACGGTCCACGCCCAGTTCCGCGACCTCCTCGGGAATACTTCAACCAGCTATACAGACTCCATCTTCCTGGACACCACCGCACCGATTGCAGCCATGGAAATCAATGAGGCGGACGACTTCACATCCGCCCTCATGGTGACCCTGACGATTACCGCCAGCGACCAGGGTGGATCCGGAATTGCCGACATGTCCTTCAGCAATGACGGAATCACCTATACACCGTGGGAGCCGTTCGACCCGGTACGTTCATGGACGTTGGCATCCGGTGCCGACGGCCCACGGAGCGTCTATCTCCGCATGCGGGATAATCTAGGCAACGTGCCCCCCTCGGGAATTACCGCCATTGGCGTTATTGGTTACGACACCACCCCACCGACCGGAACGGTCACCATCAATAATGGCGACACGTGGACCTCCCAGACCCTTGTAAACCTGACGCTTTCCTCCGTTGATAACCTCAGCGGCACCACGGGAATGCGCTTCAGCAATGACAGCATCACCTGGGGACCATGGCTGCCCTACGATACAAGCTCCACATGGACCATCAACAGCGGGGACGGAAACCGAATTGTTTACGCCCAATACCGTGACGCCGTCGGCAATACAACCCCCGGTGGGCTGGATATCTTCGATTCGATTCTCCTCGACCAGACCCCACCAACGGGTTCGATAGAAATACAGACGGCCCCCGGATGCCCCGGCTGGGTGGGATCGCCAAACGTGACCCTTCTTCTTTCCGCCAATGACGGCGCTGGAATCGGCCTGGGTGACATGCGCTTCCGCAATGAAGGCACCGGCCCCTGGTCCTCCTGGGTGGAATACAACACAACCCATCCATGGACACTGGAACCGATCGACGGCCTTCGCACCGTCGAGGTCCAATACAGGGACGAGCTCGGCAATGAGTCCATGATATACAATACAACTGTGGAATTGGATACCACGCCACCCACCGGTACGATCACCATTGTCACGCCTCCCGACAATACCATCGACGGCTGGACAAGCTCCACCATGGTCAACCTTGCCATCACCGCAACGGACGATCTCGGAGTGGGCGGTATTGACATGCGCGTCAGCAATGATGAGAGCACCTGGACGAACTGGGCGCCTCTCTCCACCACGCTTCCCTGGGAGCTTGTCGATCCTGCGGATGACTTCGATGACGGATTGAAAACGGTCTACGTTCAATTCCGCGACTGCCTCGGCAACGTGTCTGCCTCGTTCACGGATTCCATCAATCTCGATACGACACCGCCGGTCAGCACTTTCGAAATCGTTGTCGACGGTTCGACTGTACAGATGTACCAGGGTGAGAAGTACTCCACCGGAAATTCCTTCACCCTGGCGATTACCGACGATGATGGCATCGGCGTGGGCCAGATTGAAATGCGCTTCCGCAATGAGGAAACCGGTGACTGGAGCGAGTGGACGGACCTGTCATCGCCCCTTCCCTGGGTCACCAGTTCGGGGGATGGACCCAAGGTTATCTTCGGCCAATTCCGCGACGCCCTTCATAACGTCTCCGAACCCATCACCGACACGGTGACAGTGGATACGACACCTCCGACAGGAACGGTGGCGATTGCCGGTGGTGCGGCGTTCGTGCCCTCCAATGAAGTAACCCTGAACCTTTCCGCCGACGATGGCATCGGCTCGGGTGTGGGGAGCATGCGCTTCAGCCGGGACGGATCGAGTTGGACGTCATGGGAGCCATACGCCGAAACCTTCAGCTATACACTCCTTCCCATTGGTGAGGGGGTGCGGGGCGTTTTTGTTCAGTTCCGCGACAACCTTGGAAACGCACAAAGCACCACAGGCCAGTTTGATACCGTCATCGTGGACATGACACCGCCGACGGGCACGATTTCGATCAACGATGACGACGAATATACCACGAGCCTGAACGTCAACCTGTCCCTCTCGGCTACGGATGCCGGCGGCGGCCCGATTTTCTACCGCCTCCGCAACCCGGGTGCACCGTGGACCGATTGGTCGCCACTCACTTCCAATACGCCATGGCAGCTTTCGCCTGGCGATGGGCTCACCACGGTGACGGTCCAGTATCGCGACACGGTCTTCAACCTTTCCGAGGAATATTACGACACCATCCTCCTCGATACCATCCCCCCGACGATCACCCTGGGAACTCCCAGCACGTTACTGACCGGAACGGGGCCGGTGGACATCCCCCTCGTCTATACAGGTGCGGACACCATCAATCTGACCAGCGCAGACGTCCTGCTGTTCCCTTCGGGGACGGTCACCGCCCAGGCCTCCGTCCTTGGTGGAAACACCGCGACCCCGACCGTTCGTCTGTCGAACCTCGCCGGGGATGGTTCCATCCACATCCGCATTGCACCGGGGACGGCCTCCGACCAGGCGGGGAACCTCGCTGCAGGCGCCGGACCAAGCCCGGTGATCGCCATTGCGAACGAGCTTCCCGGCTCCATTGCAAGCGCCGCACCGACAAGGGTCGGGCCACCGATTTCAGGAACGTATATCGCCCAGCAGGGGGCGTCGGGTCTTCCCCTCAGCCATGTGAATCTATATGTTCGTGAGCCGGGCCTGAACTGGGTCAACGCAGGCCAGGTCACTGGCGGCACCTGGGAATGGACTCCGACAAGGGCAGGCACGGAAGGGAACGGCATCTACCAGTTCAAGACCATTGCCGTGGACAACGCTGGAAACATGCAGCAACCGGTTCCTGTGGGGGCCTTTGGTAACTCCGATGTCCGGGTTGTCTATAACCACGAGCCAAATGGAGCGCTGACACTCCTTGCCGATATTGGCACGACGTCGCTTACCTTCCCCATGGAGGAGGGGGGCACGAATGTGGTCATCGAGTTTGTTGGCCAGGGCGTTCTTTCACCGGGGACGCTTACGGTGGAGAGAAGGATGCCGCTGCCTGCGACCCTTCCCGGTGGTCTGGATCCCGCCGCCCTGCTCAACGAGTGGTTGCGCATCACACCGGGCACCGGCCTTGACTTCGATCTGGTTGTCATCCGCTGGACCCATGATTCCGGAAACGCACCACCGACCATGGGACCACTCACGACCCTTTACCGCTCCACCGGAGACGGCGACCTGACCGTCTATCCGCTGGAACTGGATGGAACGGACATTGTGTCGCCCTCCATTCCCGCCCTTTCCGACTGGTTCGCCGGCGATGGCACAACCACCGTCCGGGAATGGATTGACTTCTGATCCCCTCCCACCCTGGGCTCAAAAAAATCCCCCCGGAACAACGTCCGGGGGGATTTTTCTTTGTCTGTATGACTTGCTACACAGGGGGTAAATCAGCCAAAGACGCCACGCATGAGCTTGGCCACGTTGGCAACGGTGAAGCCCAGCTTTTCTGCAATGACCTCGGCGGGTGCGGAGGCACCGAAGTGATTGATGCCAAGAATGACACCCTTGTCGCCGGCGTACTTCTCCCAGCCCATGGTGACACCCGATTCCACAACCACCCGGGCGGTGCATGCGGATGGAAGCACCGACTCCTGATACTTCTCCGGCTGGTCGGCGAACAATTCCAGGCAGGGCGCGGAAACAACACGAACGCTCCGGCCTTCCTTCTCAAGCTCGCGTGCCGCCTCGACGCAAAGGTGCAGTTCCGACCCCGTGGCGATAAAGATCCCGTCGAGCTTCGACGAGTCCTTTTCCTTGCGCAGAACATACGCCCCCTTCGCGACGTTCGATGCCGGGGCGAACTCATTGCTGGTACGGTCATATACCGGGAGGTTCTGGCGGGTCAGCAACAGGGCGGAGGGACGACGGGTCGTCTGTACCGCTGACAACCATGCCCATGCCGTTTCATCAGCATCACCCGGGCGGAATACCTGAAGGTTGGGAATCGCACGAAGCGCCGCGTAATGCTCCACGGGCTGGTGGGTGGGACCATCCTCACCGAGGAACACCGAATCGTGTGTATACACCCAAATCGAGGGGCATTCCATGAGGGCCGACAAGCGCACGGCGCCGCGCATGTAGTCGCTGAAGGTCAGGAAGGTGGCACCGAAGCCCCGGAAGGCTCCGTGAAGCACCATGCCGTTGACGATCGACCCCATGGCATGCTCGCGCACGCCGAAGAAGATGTGCGAACCCTCGAACTCCCCGGGATCAACGGCCTTGTCACCCTTGATGAAGGCATTGGTGGAGCAGGAAAGATCGGCGGACCCACCAGCGAGCCAACTGATTTCCTTCCCAAGGGCGGTGAGGGCTTCCTGGCTCGCCTTGCGGGTGGCGACGGCCTTGTCAAATTTCGGAAGTGACTTTTCAATTCCGGCGGGAAGCTTCTGGGCGAATTGCCCTTCCATTGCGGCGACCAGTTTGGGCTTGCTCGCGCGCTTCTTCTCCACCATCTGCTTCCATGCCTCGTGTTCCTTTTTAAGGGAAGCGGCACGGGAGGCCCAGGCATCGTAGTCACCCTTCGGCACATGGAAGGCAGGCTCGGTGGGAATGCCGAGCTTCTCCTTCGTGAGGCGGGCCTCGTCAGCACCCAGGGGGGAACCGTGGGCGCTGCTGGTGCCAGCCTTATTGGGCGATCCGAACCCAATGACGGTCTTGCAGCAAATCAAGGAGGGGCGATCAGTCTCGGCCTGGGCCGCGACAATGGCATCGGCGACGGCCTGATGATCATGACCATCGACCTCAAGAACATGCCATCCGGTGGCCTCGAACTTCGCCTTGGTATTCTCGCGGTCAAAGCTCAGGCTGGTGGGCCCATCGAGGGAGATGTCGTTGTCATCATAAAGATAAATCAGGTTGCCGAGTTTCATGTGACCAGCGAAGGAGGCGGCCTCCAGGGCAACGCCCTCCATGAGATCCCCATCGGTCACCAGGGCGTAGATGTAATTATCAAAGGGGGTGAAGTCACCATCGTGGTAACGACGGGCCATCATCCTGTCGGCGAGGCCAAAACCCACACCGGTGGCAAAACCCTGCCCGAGGGGACCGGTCGTCGCCTCAACACCGGCAGTATGCCCCGACTCGGGGTGTCCGGGTGTCTTGCTTCCCCACTGGCGGAAATTTTTCAACTCCTTCAGGGGAAGGTCATACCCCGCCAAATGGAGCATGGAGTATATCAACATCGAACCATGGCCACCGGAAAGGATGAACTTGTCACGGCCGGGCCAGGCAGGATCGTTGGGATTATAGCGAAGGAAGTGATACCAAAGCGTAACGGTGAAATCAGCGGCACCGAGTGGAAGTCCCGGGTGGCCACTGTTGGCGGCCTGGGTGCCATCGATGCTGAGTCCACGGACTGTATTGGCAAGGCGACGCAGCAGGTCACCGTCGACAGTGACTGCCTGGCGTTTCGTTTGTGAAGCCATTCCGATAGAATCTCCTCGGGAGGTATTGAACGACGCGGGGATTGTGGTCGCTCCAAGACTGAGG
>JAFIGB010000446.1 GCA_020831705.1 Candidatus Sumerlaeia bacterium
GTCCCAAAGTTCAAGCACCCCCCTCGGTCCACGGAAAACCGAGGGGTGATTGTACAAAACAGCCGCTTCAGATTTCCCAGAAAAAGTATGTATACACGAAAAGCAGGGTGAACAGTGAAAGGAAGACGATGCCCACGTAGGCAAGGAGGGTCATCCACTTGGGTGGCTTGTAATCCTCGGGGAGGAACCTGCTTACCACCAACTGGTTCAGGATTGCCATGAAGGGTGCCGTGACGAAGGAAATAATCATGGCGATGGCCACATAACCGGTGAGGTTGGCGACAAAATAACTGGCGACGATCTGGGTGAAGATAATGAAGGAAACAATCAGCACCCAGTAATACCATCCCTTGCGACCGATGGGAGTCCGCTTGTGAATGCCAAGCTGGAAGCCGCGATCAGCCGTTCTGGGGAAGCCGTCCAGGCAGGTCATCGAGGTGCTGAACATCGTCGCAACAGCAGCAATGGCCACCAGCCAGTAGGCCAGCGGCCCGAAGGAGTCGGTGTACAGCCCCACCAATTGGCGGGCAAACCCGGGGCCGCTCGATTCAATTTCCTGGCCGGATCCATACATGACGAGGGCGCCAAGAAGGAGGAAGAACACACCGAGGACGGCGGTGCCGATATATCCAATGTGGAAATCGGTCATCGCCTCGCGGCGGTTGGGCTTGTATCCTGTTTGTGCCTCGCGTTCCTCCGCCCAAAGGGACGGCCAGATTCCCACGTCTATCGGGGCTGGCATCCATCCCATCAGGGCGATGAGGAAACCAATCCCCGCGGCGGTCATGACATCGGGGGGAATGAAGTCAGGGACCGTTGCCGCTCCCCCACCGATGAGCGCCACCAGGACGGCAATGATGGTGGATCCTGCGAGGGTGGAGATGATGACCTTCGTGACAAAGTCCAGCCAGGGGTAATTTCCGATGATAAGAATGGACAGGCTGACAAGCTGCCAGAAGAGCGTATATTGAACCATCCCCATCTGGTAGCCCCAAATTTCGGCGGGGAAGATCAGAGTCGACAATGCACCCGTGACGATGGTCACGCCCGCGTAACTGAGGAAACCATTTATCAGGACAATGGACTGAACCGACCACAACGCCCAGTCACCAAGGCGCTGATAACCGTCCATCATCGACCTGCCCGTTGCATGGTGGTACCGAAACACATACTCGAAGAAGGGGTATTTGAAAAGGTTGGAGAGCACCACCACCCAAAGCAGTGTATATCCATATATTGCACCGGCCTGGGTGGACTGGACAATGTGCGACCCTCCGATGGCGGCACCGGCGAGGAGAATTCCCGGGCCCAGGGCCTTGATCAAGCGGGAGGCCCGGCTCAATTGCATCACCGCCCGCGAGATACTGCTTTCACTTTTTTCCATCAGTGTTCCTGTTCATTCAGTTGAGATACTGCCAACGGAGGCCCTACTCGTCCCCGGGCTCCGCCTCCATGGCCTCCTCGTATTGCTCCGTCATGGTATCAAGACTTTCCGAGACCTCATCGGCGAGATCATCGCGGCCCAGATCGCGCAAATCGGTAACCAACTCCCGCCCCTTTGCCAACGTCTCCTGCATTTTCTCCGACGCTTCCCCGGCCCGGGCAACAGTGAATTCCTGAATGTCCTGGCGCAGGCTCTCCATCCGGTCGCGGATATTCTGTGCCTCGGGGGAGGAGAACCAGTCGCGGGCGCCCTCCATGCTTTCTCCCAGACGGGCCGACAGGTTTCCCCAACCTTCCTTCAATTGGTCCATTCCGCGACGTGCCGCTTCCCCCCCAAGGAAGAGTTGTTCCTCGACACTGCTTTCCACGCCCTGAACCACGGCACCGGGGCGGATGGGGGAACCTCCATCAGCATGATTCAAGATCCGGACTTCCGTGGCCCGGTTCAGGATTCCAGACCTAATAATCCGTGCGCTGCTCTTACTTGTCACGGAATGGCTGTGATCGGGGTCGATCAACAAGGTCACTTCCCAGTGGGCATCAACACCGGCGGCCTGGGTAATGTTACCCACCTCGCCGATCTGGGTGCGATCCAGGGTGACCGGGTCGCCCTCGCTGAGGCCCTGAACATCGGCAAAGGTAACAACAAAGAAAGTACCGCTTGGATTGCGGCCAAACATGAGAATCGCAACCACCGAGGCCACAACCACTCCGAAGACCAGGGCCAGGAGAATCTTGTGGACGGCACCGCGTCTGGACTGAATCTGATGAGACATATTGAACTCCAAGTTGGAGAATAAGCATCTTCCGTGGAAAATTGCAGGACAGCAACCTTGGACGATATGGTAACCACTCTCCTCGCCGAGGTCGAGGGAAAGCCTTAACCGCACCAAAAGGATGCCGCCTGCGATGAAGAGCTTTCCCTTGGCATCGGGCCTTTCCGGCGCTACCAATCACGTCCCATGAGCGCCAAACCTCACCTCCAGAAATCACGCCAGCGCCCCGTCCCGAGCCACCTCCTCGACCTCAATGAGTTCGAGGGGGTCATCACCCGCGTGACATTCGAAAATGAGGACGGCACCTTCAAGGTTGTCACCTTCCTTGTCGGTGGCAAGGAGTCCATCAAGGCAGCGGGCCAACTCTATGGATCGGCCCAGGGCGAACCGATGCGCATCAAGGGCACCTGGAAGGAGCATCCCACCTACGGGTGGACCTTCCAGGTGGAGTCCCATCTGGCGATCATGCCCACCACCAATGAGGCCCTTCTCGCGTATCTCGGCAGCGGCCTGATCAAGGGGGTCCGCGAGCGCACCGCCCGGCGAATCATGGAGCACTTTGGCGACAAGACCCTTGAAACCCTCAACGACGCCCCGGAGCTCCTCGTGGAGGTGTCCGGCATTTCCCGCAAACTCGCCCGCCAGATTTCCGAACAATGGGAGAAGCACAAGGAACAGCGCGAGGTCATGATCTTCCTCAAGAAAAATGGCCTTTCCAATGCCATCGCCACCCGCCTGATCCAGCATTACGGGGAAAATGCCGCCGCCGTATTGAAATCAAACCCCTACCGGGTGGGGCTGGAAGTCAAGTATCTGGGCTTTGCCAAGGCCGATGAAATCGCCATGCGGATGGGTGTCGCCGCGGATGCCCCCGAACGCCGCGAGGCCGCCTTCGTTCACCTTCTCGACAAGGCATCCCATGAGGGGCACACCCACCTGAGCCGCGAGGAACTTCTCTCAAGGGCAGGGCAGCTTCTCGATACGGATGCCATGGAGTTGACCGGCGCCCTCGATACCGCCGTGACGAAGAAGTACCTCATCACCACGACACTGCGCGAGGGAACCCATGTCTATTTCATGCCTTCCCTTTACAGCTGTGAGATGGGATGTGCCGAGTATCTTCTGAGTCTGATTCGCCAGGCGCGGCCGCTGGTAAAAAAGGACGTCGATGCCGCAATCACCTCCTTCGAGGAGAAATTCCGCTTCCAACTCGCCGTCCAACAACAGGACGCCATTCGCCAGGTCACCGCCGGCGGCGTGTGTGTAATCACCGGCGGACCGGGAACGGGGAAGACAACTTTGGTGCGGGCGCTCCTCCATGTCCTTCGCGAGGGGAAAATTCGTGTGGCCCTTTGCTCCCCCACCGGAAGGGCCGCCCAGCGCCTTGCCGAGACAACCCGCCAGCAGGCCACCACGGTTCATCGGCTCCTGCGATGGAATGCGGCAACGGGGAGTTTCGTCCACGGCCCGAATAACAAGCTGGAAGTGGACCTCGTCATCATCGATGAAGCCTCGATGCTCGACATTCCCCTGGCCTGGAGCCTCCTTGGGGCCATTCCCCCGGGTGCCAGCGTTGTCTTCGTCGGCGATGTGGACCAGTTGCCGAGCGTGGGGCCGGGGAACTTCCTCCGGGACCTGATTGAATCAAGCCGCGCACGGGTCACCCGTCTTGATGTCATCTTCCGCCAGGCCCGGGAGTCGCTGATCATCACCAATTCCCACCGCATCAATCAGGGCCATGGATTGCGACTTGCCGAGGGAAACGACCCGAAGGGGGATTTCTTCCTCATTGAGCGCAAAACCGCGGAGGACATCCTCCAGACGCTTCTCACCATGGTCACCGAGCGCATCCCCCGCAAGATCGACGGTGATCCCATCGAGGATATACAAGTCCTGACGCCAATGCGCCGTGGTCCCCTTGGGACGGTGGAAATCAACATGGCGCTCCAGCAACGCCTGAACCCCGACGGTGCCGCGGTGCTCCAGGGGCTCCCCTTTCGCATCGGCGACAAGGTCATCCAGGGATCCAACAATTACGATCTCGACGTCTATAACGGCGACGTTGGTCGCATCCGCGCCGTCGACCATGAATCAAAGCTGGTCCAGGTCACCTTTGGCCGCCGTGATGTCTTTTATCCGTACGAGAATCTCGACGACCTTGAACTGGCCTACGCCATCACCATCCACAAGTCCCAGGGAAGCGAATACCCCGCCACGGTGGTCCTCCTTCACATGGGGCATTATGTGATGCTGCGGAGGAACCTTGTCTATACAGCGGTGACCCGTGGTAAGAATCTGGTGGTCCTCATTGGCGAGAAGCGGGCCGTCAATCATGGCATCCGCAACAGCGTGGAGGGGGAAAGAATGACGGCCCTGGCCGAATGGCTGGTGCGCCCGGAACGCGATGGGGACATGATCGGCACGGTATGAACACAAATACACAGGGTCACTCAAGCCTTCCGCGATCGACGTTTTCGATTTCCCGGACGAAGCGGCGTCTGCTGGGCTACCATCGCGCCCCCATGCCACGGTGGCATAAACCGACAACGGCGGTGACGGAGCTCCTCGATTGGTTCCGAAACCCCGCCCATCTGGTTTATTCAATCCTCTTTCTCCTCCTTTGCCTTGTCTATATCGTCCAGGCATCGATTCACTGGATTTCGGTCATTGACGATGCATATATCACCTTCCGGTTCGTGGACATGTTCAGCCAGGGACACGGCTGGCGATACAGCCCCGATGGTCCCCGCGTGGAGGGTTTCACCAACTTCCTTTGGGCGGTGATTCTGCTGGTGCCCCACTCGCTGGGGGGCGACCTGATGTATTGGTCGAAAATTCTCGGCATGGCGAGCGGGATGCTGACCATGGCAGCGGCATGGCGACTGGCCGCCGTGATCCGCGGGCGGGATGACCTCCTCAATCTGCTCGCACCGGCCTTCCTCGCCACCAACACCCATTTCGGCCATTGGGCGATGATGGGGCTGGAAACCCTCCTGCAGGCGGCCCTGGTCACGGCGACGTATTACCGCTTCGAGAAGGAGCGCCGCGATCCCCGGTGCTGGCTGATCAGCCCGCTTATTGCCTTCCTCGCCGCAACGACCCGTATTGATTCCCTGTATTATCTTTCCCCCCTCGGGCTGTATGGATGGTGGCTGGTGTCGCTGCGGCGATACCCGGTCAAGCGCCTTCTACTTTGGGGCGTCATGGCGGCAATCCCCTTCATTGGATATACAGCGTGGCGCGTCAGCTATTTTGGGGACTTCTTTCCGAACACCTATTACGCCAAGCAACGCATGGTGGTCAACGAAGGCCATGGCCGCGGCATCGGGCACCTTCGGGAGTTTTACTTCAACCAGGCCGGATACGGCATGCGCTCCCCCACGGAAACACCCGTCGACATGGGTGATCGGTGGGTGGCGTTCCTTCACGGGATTTCCCTGGCCAGCCACAACTCCCTCCTTTGGATGAATTTCTGGATCCTTGGCGGGGGGCTTGTGTTGCTGGCGGCGAGCACCACCTTCCTCATCCGCAGGCGCATCCATGGGCGACGGCTGAACCGTTTCCTCGCCCAACCCCATACCGCCATGATGTTCTGCCTGATCCTTCTTCCGTGGGCTCTGAATGTCTATTACGTCTATCATGTCAACGGCGACTGGATGCCGGGCTTCCGCTTCCTCCAGGTGGTGCTTCCCTTCATTGGGGTTGCGGGTGCCGTCGGGCTGGGCTGGGTGGCGACCTCGCTGGCCATCGTGCTCCGTCGCCGCCTTCATCGCCTCATCAGCCGGGCATGCGTGACACTGGTTGCGGCATGGCTTGTCGTTGGCCAGGCGTATGAACAAATGGACATCGGATATATTTATATCTTCGGTCGCCAGGATGTCCATGCGGGTGCCCGTGAACAGGGTTGGTGGCGGTGGGACCGGGTCGGGCAGTACTACCAGCGGGGATTCGTGCCCCCCCTTGAGTACGTTTCAAACTGGATGATGCTGAACACCCAGGATGACAGCTGGATTTTCATGAGTGATATCGGGCAACCGCTTTGGTTTGCCGAGCACCTGAGCCTGTATGACGTCGATGGCCTGACCGATCCATATCTGGCCCATTCACCAACGGTTCGTGGTGATCTCCCCACCGTCGAGGAACACTTCGCCCAGATTGTGAGCGAGCGTGGCGAGCCCGCAAACCGGGAAATTGCCAATGACTGGATGATGGAGGCCCATCGCCGGGACTTCGAGGCCCACCTGGAACGAAACGCCGCCTATATCATGGAGGACCGCCAGCCGGAATACCTCCTGATCTTCAAGAACCACGAGACCGCCTCCCCCAATTCACGGGGTTGGCCCTACCCACAGATTTCTGAGCGTGTCTATAACCACCCGAACATGGAGAACTACGTTCACATGGCGGCAATCCCCAAGGTGGGGAACGTTCACAACCACTTCTATCGTCGCAAGGATGTCGAGGAGCACGTCCCGGATGAGGTGAAGTTCAACCGCATCCTTCGTGCCCTGGAGCGGAATCCCCGAATGCCCCTGCTGGATGTTCTTCTGTTTGAAAAGTCGATGGAGCTGGAACTCACCCCCGCCCAGGAGGAACAAGTCCGCCACATCGTCATCCGCTCGATGAATCGCTGGGCAGCGGATCCGATCATACCCCGTCTGGCCCGCCTGGCGCAAAGAAGCCAATATCCCGAGCTTGCCGAGGAGGCACTGATCATCACGAACCGGCGGAACCCCGGGAGTGTGAACAGTGTCATTGCGCTGGTGAATCTATACGTCGACCGCCGTGACTTCGACAAGGCAATCTCCGTCATGGAGGATGCACTCCCCCATCAACCACCCTACAACAACCAACTTTTCTATCACATGGTGTGGCTTGCGGAACGTGCGGGGGATCTTGAAATGGCCCGTCTATACGCCCGGAAGGCGGTGGATCGCATTCCCGATGACGCCCGGGCATGGACGGATCTCGGCTCCCTCCTCGACCGGAGCGCCCAACGAAGGGGTACTCCTCCTCAGGCTCAGTTGGCGCTCCGCCATGAATCCATTGCTGCATTTCGCCGTGCCATGGAAATCCTCGGCCAGGAACCAGACTACATGACTGCCACCATCAATCGCCTGGAAACCCAGATCGAACGGATCACCGAGCGCTCCGATCAGTAATTTCGTCGAGATATCCGCAAAAACGCCGGGTCAATTCCCGGCGATGATACCGGGGTAGAACCGGATTTTCGGGAAGGTTCACGCGACCTTCCCGTTCCCATTTTAAAAGCATTTTCCGGATGGCGCGGGCAATGCCACGGACATCCTCGGCCGCGGCCACCTCGCCCTCGTTCAATTCGCGGAGGAAATCACGGGCCGCCCCCTCGGGTACCAATCCAAGGATCGGGCGCCGTGCCGCTGCATATTCAAAAACCTTTTGCGTCAACATGATGTGATTCCCCGGTGCTGACGACACGAGCAGCAGCAACGCATCAGCCGCGCACATCGCCCGGATGGCATCCTCATGGGGAAGGTAATTTTCCACCGTCGTAATATCCGCAAGCCCCGCCTTGTGCAGTGCATTGCGGTGGGGTTCGATCATGGACCCAAGGAACCTCAATCGCAACACGCCGCGCCATCTCGGTTCCTTTTTGAGAAGCAGGCGCACCCCGCGAAAAAAGCCAATGGGCGACCGGGTTCCAAAAAGTGTCCCCGCGTAGGTAATCGTGAAACGTCCCGGATCGTGGGGCGGTTGTATATCCATCGGGGGAAAATCGGCCGGATCGAAGCCATTGGTCAGGGTCTGGAATTTTTCCGAATCCAATTGCGGATATCGGGATATAAAGTCCCGGGTGATGGGCTCGGTGGCGGACAACACCTTCGAGGCCCGGTGGACAACACGTGATTCCAACCTGCGATGGAGGGCATGATGGAGTGGCGTCGCCGGGCGGATCAGGTCCGCATTACCAATCCAGATGTCCCTGAAATCCGCCAGCCAGGGCAGGTTGCCATCCCCCGCCGCAAGGGAACCCACCACATGGGCCGAATGGGGGAAGGATGTTGTATAGACGGCGTCGAATTGCTCCCTGCGAAGCCACCGCCGCGCGGCAAGGGTGGCGAAGGGAATCCAGCCCATTGATTGATCGGGAAGAAAAACCCAGCGACGGAGCAATTCCATGACCGGCCTCCCCCTGGCACTCGTTGGACCCTTGGTGGACCCGCCGCCGCCACCTCCGCCCCGCAACCCGGAAACCACCCATGCAAGGCGCTGGGGATCGAGGGATTCCGTCCGCCGGATTTCCGTTCCCGATGGCACTTCCTCCATCGCCCCCCAGTCATGACGGGCTGATCGAACGGGCTTCACCGTGAGGATCGACGGTTCCCATCCGAATTCACCCATGTAACGGCAAAATTTCAGCGTCCTCCAAATCCCCACGCTGGAGGGGGGGAAATCATAACAGATCATGAGAACGCGACGCATGGGGCACCACCGGGGGAAGGATCAACGGGGCAAACCTGCATCCCAACCCATGGCGTGGGGAAGGAAAATTCCTTCATCTATACAAAGCCGGGATGGGCCATCCACGCGAGAAGAACCGCAATACCTCCAAAAACCGCCGCGACGAGTCCCACCACAACGGGATGGGCGCACCACTTCATGGGCAGGCAACCGGCCCCCATGGAAACCGCCATTGCCCCATTCAGGACAAAGAGAAGTGGCGAAAGGGAGACGCTGTGTGCGCCGATGACAAGAAAGGCGACATAAAGGGGAAGCAGGAATACCAGCAGCGCAGCGGGATTCATCAGTTGGGGCCGGACATACGCCAACCAGCCCATTGCAAGGATCATCGAAGGAATGATTCCCGACAATTGTCCCATTCGTGCCGTTCCGGAAAGGAGAAGACAAAGTCCCGTCATCGAGAACGCCACGAACGCCCAGGCCAATACAGCCCCTGGATGGAGCCGCTCCCCAGCCATCCGCGCCGGAATTATCAGGAGGAAGGGGAGCAGGATCACCCCTCCCACAAGGACCGGGGACATCATCGCCCGGGGCAGGGAACCAATGGCGCCAACCACGGAAGGGATGGCAAGCACCACCAGAAAAATCAGATGCCCCACTTTACCGCGGTCGGAGGCAAACAGCGGGGCCACGGCGGCAAGTGCACCGGCCATGGCAATAATGGGCAGCCAATGAAACGTCAGGCGCGGGGGGAAAAGCAATCTTCCATGAAATCCATAAAACCCGAGGGCAAACGCCACGGCAAGAAGCACAAGCCCTCCCATGGCACCCCAGCGCAGCCCACCCAGCATCCACAAAACGGCAGCGGTGGCCCCCCCCACAACCGGCCCCCGGGCAAAACACACCCAAATATTCACCCGCGAGACC
>JAFIGB010000454.1 GCA_020831705.1 Candidatus Sumerlaeia bacterium
GCAAGGCGGTGCGATCCGGGTGTTTGTTTAGACAGCGGGCATGGATCCCAATCAACCTCTCCATCTGTCTGTACAAAAAAACACCCCCGCGCGGAGGCAGGGGTGCGTGGTTGCCGGGTGTTGTGGAGGTGTCTTACACGCCTGCGGCCTTGTTGAGGAGTTGATTCAGGCGGTCGGCCATGGCGCGGGGGTCGGCAAGAACACCGGCGGCGAGGAGGGCGTTGTCGTAGAGCTGATCGGTGAGCAATCCGGCGAACTCCCCGTTTTCCCCCTTCAGGTTGTGGATCTTGTGGATCAGGGGGCTGCGTGGGTTGATTTCCAGCGTCATGGAGGCACCACCCATGGGGCTGCTGTCCTTATTGATCGCGGATAGAATGCGCTGCATTCCGGCGGTCATGCCGCCCTCGGTAACGGCGACGGCGGGATTGGTGACCAGGCGCTTGCTGGGGCGGACGCTTCCGATCCGCGCGCCAAGGTGTTCCTTGATCCAGCCACAAAGCTCGGTCGCCTCCTCGCTGGACAGTTCCACCTGGTCTTCCTTCTTTTCGATTTCGGGAAGGTCCAGATCACCGCGGTCGGCGGACTTGAGTTCCTTCTCCTGATACCTGCCCAGGTGATCGTAGACGAAGTCGTCCACCTGATCGAAGTTATAGATCACCTCGAAGCCGCGCTCGCGAAGGGCCTCAATGTAGGGGCCCGCCTCGATGGCTTCGCGGGTGGGTCCGCTGATGTAGTAGATCGCCTCCTGACCCTCGGGCATGCGGGAGATATACTCGTCGAGGGAGGTGAGCTTGCCCGGCTCCGTGGTGGAGGATTCAAAGCGCAGGAGCTTGGCGAGATCATCCCGGTGGGTGAAGTCGGTGGTGATGCCTTCCTTGATGAAGCGGCCAAACTTTTCGAAGAAGTCCTTGTACTTCTCCTCATCCTTCCCGGCCTCCTCGGCGAGGAACTTGAGGAAACGTTTGGTGATGACGCGGGAGAGTTTGCGCACCAGGGCGCTGTCCTGCATGGTTTCCCGGGAAATGTTGAGGGGAAGGTCGTCGCTGTCTATCACGCCGCGTACGAATCGGAGCCATTCGGGAAGGAGCTTCTCGGGGTGCTTCTGGATCATGACCCGGCGGCAGTACAGGTCGACGCCCGGCTCCGTGCGCCCAAAGCCCATGCGCTCGACGGTATCACCGGGAACGAAAATGAGGGCGTTGATCGCCAGGGGAACGTCGGCGGAAAAGTGCTGGCAATACAGTGGGTCGTCGGTGGCGTTGGCAATGAAGCGGTAGAACTCGGTGTATTCCTCGTCCTTGATCTCCGCCTTGCTGCGGCTCCAGAGGGCCTGAACCGTGTTGGTCTTCTCGCCATCGAGCATGATGGGGAAGGGGACAAAGCTGGAAAACTTGCGGATGATCTGGCGGACGTGGAAGTCCTCGGCGTAATCGGCCTTTTCCTCCTTGAGGTGCACCGTAATGCGGGTGCCGCGCTCCAGGCCCTCCTTCGCCTCGATGGTGAAGGCGCCCGAACCGTCGCTTTCCCACAACCAGCCGGAGGCATCGTCGCGCAGGCCCCGGGTTTCCACCACCACCTTGTTGGCGACCATGAAAGCACTGTAAAAGCCGACGCCAAACTGGCCGATGAGGTTCGCGGATGGTTCCTTCGCCGCGGCGATGGCGTTCTTGACGAACTCCTTGGTGCCGGAGCGGGCGATGGTGCCGAGGTTGTTCAGTAATTCCTCCCGGGACATGCCGATGCCGGTGTCCTCGATGGTGAAGGTCTTTGCCTCCTTGTCGAGCTTGATGCGGATTTCAAGGGGGATGTCTTGGCCGGGGAGTTCCTTGTCCACGAGCAACTCATGGCGAACCTTCTCCAGCGCATCATTGGCATTGGAGATCAACTCGCGGATAAAAATTTCGTCATCAGTGTAGAGGGAATTGATGACAATATCGAGGAGTTGGGAGATCTCCGCCTGGAAAGAATGCGTCTCGCGTGCCTGCTGATCCTGTGTTTGTGTGCTCATTCGCGCCACCTCGCGGGGAAATCAATCTACTGAACGGGGTGGTTTGCAAAGGAAGTACCACAAACGGCGTTTTGGGAAATCAGGGGCGAACTACCCGCGGCAGCATCCCGAAATGGGGGATTTCGATGGTGGGAGGGGCGTCGGGCCGGATTGGCTCCATCTCGCGGTGCCACGTCTGGGGATGGGGGATGTAGATGGTGCGCAACCCGGCGAGCTTGGGCTGGTTGATATCCGAGTGGGGCGAATTCCCCACCATCACCGTCGAGGCAGCGTCGAGCCTGTACTTGGAAAGGACTTTCTCGTAACAGGCGATGGACTTGCGGGGGACGACCTCCACCCCGTGGAAGTAATGCCAGCCTCCCGAGCGGTCGAGCTTGCCCAGCTGATCCACCGGCTGGCCCTTCGTCACAATAATGAGCCGATATTTTTCCCGCAACCCGGGCAGGGTTTCCAAAACGCCGGGAAGCCAGTCGATGGGGTGGGTCCGGAGGTAATGCATCATCCTTCGGGCATTGAGCTGATGCCCTGGGTGGTCCGCACCGGCTCCTGCCCGGGCGAGAATCATCTTCAGCGTCATGAGGTAGGAAACCTCGAAGCTGGCATATCCAAACCCCATGTAGGGGATATGGCGGTTTTCGAGGGTATCGAGGAGATTGTTGACCGCCAGATCGGTCATTCCGTAACGACGTCCGACGCGGCAGAGGGACTCGATGGAGAGCAGGAAGTAGAGGTTGTTCTCCCAAAGGGTGTCGTCGAGGTCGAGGAGGAGGGTCTTAACCCCGGTGAAAACTTGTGTCATTGAGGTGGTTGCCTGTGTGGTGTGTGTCTACTTGATCCTAGAGGAGACCGGCCCTGGCGCGCTCGACAACGGTGTCAATGATGTCGCGGCCGCTCCCTTCCTTCTCACCACCGGCATGGCGCACTTCAATGCCGAGTTGGCGTGCCGTGGCGACTTCGCCCTCGCGGCGGCTGTCCTGCCCGGGACCGATGGCCAGAATGTCCGGAGAAAGATCCTTGATGACCCGCTCGGCGGTGTCGTCATGAAAGAGGGTGATGTAATCGATACACTCCATGGCGGCGAGGAGCTGGAGGCGGTCCGCCTCAAGGAGCACCGGGCGCCCGGCTCCCTTGATCCTGCCAATGGAGGCGTTGGAGTTTACAGCGAGGACAAGGCGGTCCCCCATGGCGCGGGCGCCTTCCAGGTAGCTGACATGGCCGCCGTGGAGGAGATCAAAACAACCGTGGGCGAGGACCACGCGATTTTCCCGTGCCTTGTTCTGCGAGACGATCAACTGGGTGGCGTAAAGGTCGTGGAACTTGCGGCGGATGACCATGTCCCCGTGGCATTCGGCCAGGGTGATGTCGCTGAGCATGAGATGGACGGCTTCGAGGATGTTTTCCGAGGTAAAGGTCAAGCCACGGCGACGGGCAGCGTGGAAGCGCTCGAGATCGAGGGGGACGTCCTCCTTGAGCTGGTGTCCGGTGAGGACCCGGATTCCCTTTCCGCCGCAATTGATGCCGAATTCGACATCCAGGGTGCGGTCACCGATGGAATAAACAGGAAGGCCCTGAAGGCCAAGATCACGGACGGCGGCCTGATACATCCCCGTGTCCGGTTTACGGCGGGGATCCCCGGAATCGGGGAGGACCGGTGCATGGTAGATGCCGTCAATGCGGGCACCCTTTTCGGCCAGCTCACGGGTCATGCGTTCATGAATGCTTGTCAGGTCGTCCTCAGTGAGCAGGCCGCGGGCAATGCCGGACTGGTTGGTCGTCACAATGACGGCGACGTTTTCCTGATTGAGAATTCGGATGGCGTCGGCAGCGCCGGGGAGGAGTTCAAAATCCTCGGCGCGAGAGAGGTACTCGACTTCCTCGTTAATGGTCCCGTCGCGGTCGAGGAGCGCCACCGCCCTGAATTTTCCCTGTTCAGTCATCGCCTTTGATGCTCCTTCCCAAGCTTGGACAACGGCGGGCATCCTCGCGTTGCTCGGGTTCGGCGTCAAAGAGAAGTGTGCCCCCGGCTCCGAATGGGGAGGTAACGAGTTTGCGGGGAGGGTCCTCCGCGTTGGTGTAACTACTTGTGCAAGCCCGCGGCAAACCCCTGTTTGTCAGCGGGGGATTACTGATTAATTATTTGAGAAAAGTTCCCCAAACATGCCCCCGGGGCAGATATTCCCCTTGGCGTCCAAGATTTTGTCGCTATAAACTCACACTGGGAATGCGGCGCACCCACTGCATTGACAGTTAAGTGACGGGCTGTGGCGGCCCGGAGCACCATAAAACCACCATAACACGCGTCGAATCCCCCCCATCTGGCCCCACGGAGGAAGCACAACCAACATATTGCGACTCACAGGATCTTAGAGGACGGGATACATTGATGTTTAAGCACCTTTTGAAAATGCATGCACCACCGGGTAGCGGCTCCGGGGAATCCGAAGATGATTACCTCAATCGCCTTGCCAAATCGATTCTTTCCAAGCCGAAGGCACCTCCTCCCGGCCAGCAGTCCGGTTCCGGGGAAACACGCAGGCCCCCCACCCAGATACCGCCCGCCCGCCCAGCGACACGGTCGGATGCGCCTGCCAATGGTGGAAATGATTCGCGCACTGAAAGCAGCGCCGAGGAATCGAGTGGCAAGAATCGGCGCCCCATGGCACCAACCCACCAGGCATCGAGCCACGACTGGGTCAGGAGTGTGGATTTTTACGACGCCGCCGGTCGCTTCATCCCCGGAACGATCCTTGTCTTCGAGGACGGATCGATGGGGATTTACCGTTCCTTCAATGCGGACAAGGATTACGACATTGTCTATCAGCTCCAAAAGAATGGAACCGCCAAGCCCCACGGCATGCCCCTGTATGCCTACGAGGTCGAGCCGGTTGGCCGCGTCAGTCAGGCGTGTATTGAACAGGTTGTGAAGACGGGGGAGTGGGAACGCGACATGATTGTGTTCCACCTCCTGAAATACCGCGACCGTGTTCACATTCCTGTCATTGACGAGGATGCCCCGGAGGAAAATGACACGGTCAATTCGTCGGACAATGTCAGCCGCATTTCTGTGAGCAAGCTGCCTCCCGAGCAGCTCGCCCCCGATGCCCCTGAAGTTCATGATCCGCCGAAGGAGGACAAGCCCGCCCTCGTTCGCGGTCGCAGGGTCAGCATTAACTTCGGTGGTAATCAGGCGTGGGAGGCGATCTATTGGGGCAAGGATGAGCTGGGTCATGTGGTCGTCCACAACACCCACGACAAGTGGTCGCTGATGCACCTCGATCTGGATCGATTCAAGGACACCATGGTGTTCGGCAGCATGGCAACACCGGAGGACATCGCCCGCATGGAAAAGGACTTCGCCACGCCGTGAGCCCCTCCGGTCCCGAGCCATCCCGCTCCCACCATCCTTTTGAATACCGGTTCCGGGTTGGATATGCGGACACCGACAAGATGGGGTTCCTCCACCATGCGCGATTCATTGTCTATGCGGAATCCGCCCGGACGGAATTACTCCGCAAGACCGGTGAAAGTTATCTGGAGTGGGAACAGCGGGGCGTCCTGCTCCCCCTGACGGCCTGTTCCCTTGATTTTTCCAAGCCGGCCTTTTACGATGATCTGGTGATCGTTCGTGTTCACTTGGTCGAAATGACGCGGTTGCGACTATCTTTCCGCTATGAATTTCTTCGCGAAACGGATGACACCCTTCTTGCGACCGGCTCGACTGACCACGTTTTCATGAGCCCGGAACTCCGTCCAATTCGTGTTTCTCAACAAACTTTGGATCGTTTGGCTCAATTTCTTTAGACACCGATTCCAGTATTCGAAAATGAAATGCAGGATCCTCTTTGGTGTGGCGTTATTCTTGTGTGCCATGCCCCCGCGGCGCTCCAAGGTGCCGGTTTGACACGCAAGTCCCGGAAAATCAGTCTCCCGAATATAACAGGAAATCACCATGCGAACACCCTGTCCGGTCAGGGAGGGCCTCCTCCCTTTCCTTCTTCTTTGCTTTCCCCTTCTTGGCACCGTATCCGTTGCCCAACCGCCCGATATGCCTCCAGCGCCGGTGGTCACCGCCATTGTGGAGGAGGGCTCCATTGCCCAGTCCATCCGGCTTACCGGGAACGTGGAGCCACTTTACTCCACACATGTCCGCACTGAGCAGGCCGGTCTTGTGGAATATCTCCCGCTTGATGTCGGGCATTATGTCACCACCGGAACGGTGATGATGCGCCTGCGCCAACTCCCCTTTGAGTTGGAGGTCAACCGTGCGAAGGCCGAATTGGCACGCCGTCAGGCGGAGCTGGACGAGTTGACCGCCGGGACACGGGACGAGGACATTCTTGTCTCCCGTGCCCGTGTTCAGGAAAAGCAGGCTGAACTTCAAACCGCCCGCCAGGATTACGACAGATACCAGCGCCTGTATGACGATGGTTCTGTCAGCGAAAGCGAATTGGAAACGCGCCGCGTTCGTTTCCTGATCGCCGAGGCGGATGTGGCATCTGCCGAGGCGGAGCTCGCCCGTGACGAGGCGGGGGAGCGTCCCGAAATCATTGCCGCGGCTCGCGCCGATGTCGAAGCCGCCATTGCGGAGTTGGCAATGGCGCGCGATCACCTTGCCCGCACCGTCCTTCGCGCCCCCTTTGCGGGAACCATCACCGAGCGCAACATCGGCCCCGGTGGATATGTCAATGTTGGCGATGATGTGTTCCGGCTGGAATATATCGATCAGGTCAAAATTGAAATCAGCGTTCCCGAGACGTACTTCAGCCGCATCCCCCTGGGTGCTTCCTTTGAGATCGGCCTGGAGGCCTTCCCCCAGGATCGCTTCGAGGGGATTGTCTATCAGCGTGTCTATCGTGCGGATCCGCGAAGCCGTTCCTTCCCAGTCCAGGTGCGCGTGGACAATCCCGGGCATCGTATTGCTCCGGGGATGCTGGCTCGTGTCCGGCTACTCTCTGAGCTGGAGGGCGAGCAAAGCATGCTGGTATCCCGCGATGCCCTCGTGGCGGATCGGGATGGCACGACGGTCGTTCGTGTCAAACTTGCGGAGGATGGCAGCGCCACCGCCGAGATTGTTACCGTCCAGACCGGGCGTTTCTTTGGGGAGTACGTGGAGGTTTTCGGGGATCTGCGTCCCCGCGACCAGATCGTGATTCGCGGGAATGAGCGGGTCCAACCGGGCCAGCGCCTTCGTCTCAACGAATTTATCACCAATCCCCAGGCCGCCCAGATTCTTGATCCCTCCGGGTTTTTCCGGGAGAACTACTGACCACCGTCCCGCCGATAATTTTTTCCGACCGGAAGATATCCTGTGATTCGTTATTTCATCCACAACTGGATTGCCGTTCTTGTTCTTTGTGTTACCATCGTGCTTTTTGGTGTGTTGGCGCTGTTGCGCATGCCGATTCAGCTCACACCGGAAGTCCGCCAGCCCACTGTGACGGTGACCACGATCTATCCCGGGGCGACCCCCGAGGACGTGGAGCAGGACATCCTCATCGAGCAGGAACGGTTCCTTCGCAGCGTCCCCGGCCTGCAGAAGATGGTGAGCACGGCGTCGCTTGGGTCGGGGAATATCGTTCTCGAATTTTCTGTCGGCTCGTCGATGAGCGACAATCTCGTGCGCATCAACAACGCGCTTTCCCAGGTGCCCTCCTACCCGGAGAACGTGGACGAGCCGAGCCTGTCCACATCCTCCTCAAGTGACCAGCCCGTGGCGTGGTTCAGCATCCGCGCCGTTTCGGGAAAAGAACTCGAGGTCGACCCGACGCGGCATTTCGATTACGCCGAGGACTTTGTCAAGCCGGCCTTTGAGCGTATATCCGGGGTTGCGGAGGTGCGTGGTATATACGGTGCCTCCGACCGGCAGATGCAGGTGTTCCTTGATCCGGTGAAGCTGGCGGACCGCCAGATTTCCATCGGTGCCGTCCGCCAGGCCATTCGCAGCAACAACCGGGATATATCCGGTGGTGACCTGGAGGAGGGAAAGCGGCGCTACAATCTCCGAACCCTTGGGCGCTATGCAGGCCCGGCGGATGTGGAGAACACCATCATTTCTCGTGGATTGGACGGTGCCCCCGTTCGTATATCCGATGTTGGTTTTGCTCGTGTCGCCCCCGCCAAGCCACGTTCCCTGATTCGACACAACGGGCGCCCCGCCCTGGCCTTTGGTGTCGTCCACCAGCCGGGGACGAATCTTCTCCTTGTCATGGAGGAGGTGAAGGCCGCCGCTGCCGAGTTGAATGAAGGCCCCCTCTCCGAGCGGGATCTTCGACTCACTCAGGTGACCGATGACACCGAGTATGTCCGTGCCTCCACCGCCATGGTGCGCAACAACCTCGTCCTTGGTGGCATTCTGGCGCTGATGACATTGCTGCTCTTCCTGCGCCACGTCCGTTCGACAATTATTCTCGGCATCGCCATTCCGCTCTGTATCATGGGGAGCCTGATGCTGATCAACTTCATGGGGCGATCGATCAACGTGATCACCCTGGCGGGGCTGGCATTTTCCATTGGATCGGTGCTGGACAACTCCATTGTGGTGCTGGAAAATATTTTCCGCCATCGCAGTCTTGGGAAGGGGCCCTTCGAGGCGGCGTACCAGGGCGTCTCGGAGGTCTGGACGGCGATTCTCTCCTCCACGATTACCAACGTGGTCGTCTTTATTCCCATCATCACCCTGCAGGACGAGGCCGGCCAGCTCTTCCGTGACCTTGCCCTCGCCATCACCTGCACCAACGTCTTTTCCTTCACCGTCGGTGTGCTGGTGATTCCCTGCCTGGGGCGGATTCTCTTTACGAAGGTTCCCTCTCCACCCACCACGAGTTTTGGAAAAGCGGCATACAATCTGTTCGGTCTCCAGCAGATCGCCACCGGTTTCTATAATGTGATGGGGCGTGTCTTGACGTTCCTTCTCGGTGGGCTGATTCGCCGTGTGGCGCTGGTCATCACCATGATCACCGTGGCGTTCTCGCTGATCTTTATCTTCATGCCGAAGACGGAATATCTTCCCGATGGTAACCAGAACACGATCTTTGGCCTGCTGATGCCGCCCCAGGGGTACGGCCTGAGTGAATTCGGAGCCATTGGTGTGGAGTTGGAAAAGCGCATTCGCCCCTACGTGGAGGCAACGGAGGAGGATTTCGCCAACGGTGTCATCGATGGCCCGCCGCTTCAGGACTTCTTCTTTATTGCCTTTGGTAATGCGATGTTCACCTTCACCCGGGCCCAGAATCCCAATCAGGCTTCGCAGGTTCCCGCGATGCTGATCTCGAAGATGAGCGAAGTCCCCGGGATGATTCCCATCTCCAGCCAGATGTCTATCTTTTCAGCGGGCCTTTCAGGGTCGCGCGGCATTGAGTTGGATATCATCGGGCCGAACTTCGAGGAGGCAACAGACCTTGCCCGGGCGGCCTTTATGAAGGTCTTCGAGGTCATGCCTGGTGCCCAGCCTCGCCCCGAACCGGGTATCGAGATTGGCCAGCCCCAGCTTTCCATCCGGCCCAACTGGGAGCGTGCCTCCGAGCTTGGCCTTGGTGCCGATGACATTGGCTACGGTGCCTGGGTGCTCGGTGATGGCGCCTACGCGGATGAATACTACGAGCGTGGCCGCAAGTTAAGCCTCTATCTGTACTCCACCATGGGCTCCTATGATTCCCTCGCCAACTTCGAATCGTTGCGTATTGCCGGTCCTGAAGGCACTTCGGTTCCCATTTCCTCCATTGCGGATGTCGAATTCGGCTTCTCCCCCCAGGAAATTCGCCGTGTCAATACGGAGCGTGCCGTTACCATCAACATCACGCCGCCGCTGAATATCTCCCTGGAGGAGGCCGTCGGCATTATCGAGCGCGACATCATCGGTGCCCTTCACAGCGAAGGTGTTGTTCCCGATGGTTACCAAATGCGCATCGGTGGTTCCAGTGACAAGCTGGCCAATATTCGCGAGAAGCTCAGTGTCGACCTTCTTCTTGCGCTGGTCCTTGTCTATCTGACGCTGACCCTGGTGCTGCAAAACCTTGCCTACCCGATTACGATCCTGCTCACCGTCCCCATCGGTCTGACAGGTGGTGTTCTCGGCTTGAAGGCGCTGAACTATTACCTCGCCATTATCACCCCGGGGCAGATTCAGTCGCTGGATGTCCTCACGATGTTGGGCTTTATTATTCTATTGGGAAGCGTGGTGAACAACCCGATCCTCATTGTGGAACAAAGCTTTAACTTCATGAAGGAGGGCCTGGGGCAAAACGAGGCCATCGTCCAGGCAACCCAGTCGCGCCTCAGGCCGATCTTCATGGCCACGGGTACCACCATCCTGGGGCTCACGCCCCTTGTCGTCATCCCCGGTGCCGGGAGTGAGTTATACAGGGGTCTTGGCGTGGTCATGTTTGGTGGGCTCCTTTTGGGAACGGCAACCACGGTTTTCTTCATGCCGTGCATTCTTTCGCTGACGCTCGATTTCACCCGTTGGCTGGCCAAGCGCCTCCCCGGCGATGCCCTTGAAAAGGCCCTTCCCATCCCGGTGAATGAGCCGGAAGGTTAATCCCCGGATTGTTGGCACAAAGAACGCACTTGCACCCACCATGGTGAAAGGTGCTCCATCCAAATGGAGCACCAAAGCCCCGGCTTCCGGCCGACATGGGGAGATTTCTTCTTCACGATGTACAAAGTACGGACGAAATTCCAGCGAATCGCCACACCGGAAAACCCCTTCCACTTCAGGAACGGAACGGTCATGGACGATGTTTCGCTGGCCTATGAGACCCACGGAACCCTCAATGAGGAGGGCGACAATGCCATCCTGATCTTCCATGCCCTCAGCGGAAGCCACCATGTGGCCGGCGAGGATGAGGATGGTCCGGGCAACCAGTGGTGGAACAAGGACTGTCACAAGGGGTGGTGGTCGGAATTTATCGGCCCCAAAAAGCCCATCAATACAAAACGATATTTTGTCATCTGCGCCAATTATCTCGGTGGATGCTACGGCAGCACCGGCCCGGCGAGCACCAACCCCGACACGGGCAAGCCTTATGGATCCGCATTCCCCCGGGTGGCGATCAGCGACATTGTGGAATCCCAGCTTCGCCTTCTTGAGCACCTTGGGGTCAAACACCTCCTCGCGGTCATGGGAGCCTCCATGGGTGGTTTCTGCGCCCTTGAGCTTGCCGTCAAAAAGCCGGACATGGTTTCCCTGGTCATTCCCATCGCAACGGGGGTGAAGGCCACGGTTCTGGCGAAGGCGATGAACTTCGAACAGATCTTCGCCATCGAGGAGGATCGGGACTTCAACGGGGGGGATTACTACGATGGCCCCCGCCCGGTGAGCGGTCTGAAGCTCGCCCGCATGGTCAGTCACAAGACATACGTTTCCCTCAATGTCATTCAGGCCCGGGCACGCAAGGAAATCATCCAGCCCAATGATGTCCTCACCGGTTATCGCCTCCATCATCAGGTGGAATCCTACATGCTGCATCAGGCGACGAAGTTCGTCGAGCGCTTCGATTCGAATGCGTACCTTCGCATTATCGGCGCCTGGCAGGACTTTGACCTCCCCGCCGAGGTGGCCAAGGGTGATGTGACGCGGACCTTTCAGCCCTGCAAAAACCAGCGCTGGCTTGTCTTTACAATCAGCACCGACGTTTGCTTTTACCCAAGCGAGCAGGTCGAGATTGCCGAGGCCCTCAAGGCCAATGAAATAGATTACCAGCACATTACCGTGCATTCGGAGAAGGGACACGACTCCTTCCTCCTGGAACCGGATCTATACGGCCCGTATATCAGCTACAAGCTCCACAACTCCCAGCAGATGTTGCAGGACGAGGCCCGGGAGCAGAAGAAGAAAAAGAAGCCGAAGAAGTAAGCCCTCCACGGTTCCACCCAATCACCACAAAAACGAAATGGCGTCCCGAATCCGGGACGCCATTTCCTTTCAGGCCGTTGTTGCAGGTGGGGGTTATTCCTTGGGAACGCCAACCACCGAGATGGTGCGTGCGGGAACGACAAGGGTGCCGCCCACTTCGTCAATGGCGGAGGTACCCGCCTGGTCGTCGTGGATATACAACCGGCCACCCTCCACCACGGAGGTGTCAAACTCCAGATCGCGGTCGAGGGGGTTGATGAAGGCCGCCAGGGTGGCGAGGCGTTCGTCATCCATGCCGCTTCCGTCGAGGGAGAACACGATGGCCTGGGGAGCGGGAAGCTTGTCGTTATGGAAGTGAATCCGCTGGCGGACGTCGTCCGCAGTGCGTAGGCGCAGCACCGGGTGGGAGCGGCGGAATTCCACAACGCCTGCGTAATAGTCGACAATTTCGGCGAACTCAACCTTGCGGTTCCAGTCGATGAGGTTCACCTCGTCGCCGGCGTTATAGCTGTTGTGGTTTCCCCCCTTGGTGCGGGCCATTTCGGCACCACCATGGAAGAAGAGAACACCCTGGGAAACGCCCATGATGCCCATGGCGAGCTTCTGCATCTTACGGCGATCGGCATCGCTGGCGTGGGGGACGGACTCGAGGTACTTGTCCCACAAGGTGAGGTTGTCGTGGCAGGTCACATAGACAATGGACTCGGTGGGGTTGGCTGCCCAGTCGTCGATGGATCCGGCGATGCCGGAAATCACACCGCCGCGGTTGCGGCCGTCCTGAACGTAGCCCGGTTCGCCGCCGTCGGGTGGTCCCTTGATGGCATTGCGGAAGTGGTCGTTGAAGGCACCAATGCCCGTGCCGGAGACGGCGTCTTTCCACGTCAGGCGGTCGAGGCCGGATCCCTCGGGGCCGGTGGCCGCCCAGGGCTCGCCGTAGAGAAGGATGTCCGGGTCTATCGCGTAGAGCTCCTTCTGGAGCTCCACCATGGTGGGAAGGTCGATCAATCCCATGAGGTCGAACCGGAAGCCGTCGACGCCGTACTCCTCCACCCAGAACTTGCAGCTGTCTATAATGAACTGACGTCCCATGGGGGCTTCGCTGCGGAATTCATTTCCCGTACCCGACCCATTCCAGAAGGAGCCATCGTCGCGGCGGCGGTGGAAATAGACGGGGGAAATCTGCTCGAAGGTGTTCTGGGTGCCGGTGTGGTTATAGACAACGTCGAGGATGACGCCAAACCCGGCTTCCTTGATCCCCTGGATCATCTGCTTGAGCTCGCGGACGCGTGCCTCGGTGCGGAAGTCGGAGGCGAACCATCCCTCCGGCGCATTGAAGAAGGCGGTCATGTACCCCCAGTTATACTCGGGGTTGGATTCCTGGTTGTCGAAATCCTGGAAGGGAAGGATCTGAATGTGTGTCACCCCAAGTTCCTTGAGGTGATCCAGACCGGTGGCAATCTCTGTACCGGGGATGGTGGTGCCTTCCTGGACGAAGCCAAGGTAGGTGCCGCGCTTGTCGGGATCGACGCCGGAGCTTTCGTCGATGGTGAAGTCCCGGATGTGGATTTCGTAGATCACCGCATCGGTGGGGGCGTTTCCGTACTCGGGGCGCTTGATGGGGCGGAAGTTGGGCGGGTCGAGGGCGCGGATGTCGGTGATGCGGGCGTTGCCATCGTCACCGGTTGTGTTGGTTGCCCAGGGGTCGTTGACTTCGAAGGTGCCCGAATGGGGCGACGTCACACGAAGGCGGTAATGCCTGCCCTCCAGATCGCCGGGGACGGTAACCTCCCAGGTGCCCTGTTCGGCCCGTGACATGGGGTGTTCCTCGCGTCCCGCCTGGCCGGTGGGGTTGTCGAAGAGCACCACGGTGGCTTCCTCGATGATGGGGGAGAAGATGCGGAAGGTGGTTGATTCGGGGGAGTAAATGGCCCCGAGGGGCTTGGTGGTGTGGAAGTTGTCGTGATCATCAAGCACGAGGCGGGGTGTGGCCTGGCGCGGCTGGAATCCGTCTGCTTCCACGGTATATCCTTCTTCCAAAATGTCCATTTCCTGACTGGTCCTGAGAAGTAGATTGGTCACCTGATTGTTGTGGGCGTCACGGAAGCGCACCGCCTCCACGGGAATGGTGGTGTCGGATTCCATGCCACGAATGACAAATGCCTCGGGGATCGCTGCTGAGGTCTCCATGGGGTGGGACAGGAGGGCCACCACTTCATTGGAGGAGTCGATCCAGGCGAGGGCTACTCGTGGACTCACGTCGGGGCGCTCGCGGTAAATGGTCATGTCATTGCCGATAAGCCAGATCTCGGACCCCATGGTGGGGGACCAGAAGCGGTCGGATCCGTCCTTGCGATTCCAGTCCTCATAGAGGCGCGGGATGAAACCGATGCGCTGGTCATCGCCGCCCCCCTCGCCGTAAAGGGTGGTATCGAGGGTGAAGTAGACGCCGAAATCGGTGGTTCCGGCGGGATGAAGTTCCTGATCATCAGGGGTGCGCTGGTGGTTGGCATCCCAGGTCCAGATCGTGGCATGTTCCTGATTGCCGTCGAACCGGTGGTAATGGATGGTGACCTTCCCCGGGTTGGTGATCTCCGGAAGTTGTTGCGGCTGCTCTCCAACATTGATGCCGGGAACGGCGCATCCTGCGAGGACAAGCAGGCCGGTAAAGAGGGGTGCTTGCACTGATTGTGCAAAACGTTGTCCCCCTGTTTTTCCTTGAAGTTTCGCCATTATTCGTCTCCCTTGACGGTTGAGAGTGCAAAATCTTGCTCAACCTTGCTCAGATCATTCTCCCGTTGGCAAGCGAAAGTGAACCCCTCCAAAGAAATCGTTCCAATCCCCCTTGTGATCATCGGGGCCGGTGCTGCCGGGATGGCCGCTGCCATCTTTGCCGCCGGCACGGATGCATCACCGCGCCCGATTCTCCTCCTCGACGGTGCAAAAAAGCCGGGTGTAAAAATTCTGGTCAGTGGGGGAGGCCGGTGTAATGTGACCAATAAAACGGTCACAGCGAAGGATTTTAATGCCTCCTCCAGTGCCGTGGTGAAGCGGGTCCTCAAGGCCTTTGACAACCGCCGCACCATCGCCTGGATGGAGGAAATGGGCGTTTCCCTGAAGTTGGAGGAAACAGGAAAGTATTTCCCGGTGACAGACAAGGCCCGCACGGTCCTCGCCGCCCTTCAGCGCCGCATTGAGGAATTGGGCGTGGAACTTCGGTCCGCCACCCGGGTTGGACGGATCATTCCCGACGGGGAACTTTTTCGTGTGGAACTCAGTGGCGGTGAAAATCTTCTCGCCCGCAGGGTCATCGTCGCCACCGGTGGCCTCGCCCTGCCGAAGTCCGGAAGTGATGGGGCCGGGCTTCAATGGATGCGGGAACTGGGTTTGAAGGTCAATCCGGTGACACCCGCTCTGGCGCCCCTGATCTTTGGGGAAGGTGATCCTGTCGGGGATGCCCTCCGGGGGCTTTCGGGCCTGACCACCGAGGTGCGCCTGACCCTCCACACCCCGGGTGGTGCTCGCCTGACGGAATCAGTGGGCTCGGCCCTGTTTACCCACTTTGGCATGAGCGGCCCGGCGGCGATGGACCTTTCCCGCCACTTCTCCCAATGGGTCGTCGCCAACGGTGGCCAGCGCCCGGTGGTTCGTTTGGCGCTTCCCGGGTTCCGCCTCCCCGAGGACGCCAACGGGTGGCTCGTCGAGCAGGCGGGGAAGTTCCCCAAGCGCCTTGTTGCGACGATTCTTGAGGAGGTTGCCCCGGCGCGGCTGGCGGCCGTCCTGGGGGAAGGGATGGGGAGAATCGGCGATCTGCGCCGGGAGGAGCGGCTTGAGCTGGCCCGGCGGATGACGGGATTACCGATTCCCGTGGTGGGTGATCGTGGTTATCCGTTCGCTGAAACAACGGCTGGTGGTGTGGATCTTTCCGAGGTGGATCCCGTGACAATGGAGGTCCGCCGGGTGCCGGGACTTCATTTATGCGGGGAAATTTTGGACGTGGATGGGCGCATTGGGGGCTTTAATTTCCAGTGGGCATGGGCCAGTGGATACCTTGCGGGGCGGGGCGCGGGGTGAAAGATGATTGAGTTGGGCTCGGACGAGGCAAGTTTTCCTTGAGCCTTTGGGGCCGTGTTCGGAGACTTTGACCCGAAACTGGAATTATGGGCCGACGTCAAGGCCCGTCCCAAAAAGGTCACGCGCCGATGAAACTCAGGAGCACTTCGCCCTTTGTCCCAACCTCCAAGGGTCTTGTCATCGCCCTGTTGGCGGGATTTACGGTACTCGGGGGAGGGTACTCGGATGCCAACCCCGTCCACCCCAAGTTGGATCCCTATAAGTCCATCTCCGGGGCCCATAAGATTGATCTGACGTTGTTGGAAATCGCCGGCATGACCGATGGCACCAAGGAATCGCTCCTTGCGGCCTTCGACAATCGATCTGTTCAAAAGACCGAAAACGGCCTCATCCTCGATGTGGTCGCCCCCGGATTCCCCGATCACCTGCCGAAGTTGATCGAAAATCTCGGAGCCGGTGTGATTTACGTTTCGGAGAACACTGGCCGCATTGCCGTCGAGGTTCCCGACGTGCAGGTGCTCCACGCCCTTGCCGCCATCGACGAGATCCGTTCGATCCACCTGACCTACCCACCGGTGACCCACTCGGGGTCGGTCAACGGGCGCGCCGGTGATGCGCTTCGTGTGGACTCCTCCATTCTCCAATCCTTCGGAGTGGACGGATCCGGCGTTCTTATTGGAATCATATCCGACTCCTTCGCGGTGACGGATAATGTCAAAGGCCCAAACACGACTGTGGAGCCGGCGAACACCACATCGCTCAGTTTCACAATCCCCCAGGATGGGGAATATACCTTGGTGATCCAGTCGGAAAGTGAATCCCAGGTTTTCCTGCAATGGTCTTCTGACGCCGCCCTTCTCTCTCTTGAGGACCAGCCAGGCCTTTCCGCAGCCTGCCGCAGCCGCCTTTCCCTACAAGGGGTCAGCGGTGCGCGGACGGTTCAGACCCTCGACTTCTCCGAACGTCCCGACCTTCAGGGCTTTATTGGCGGCTCCTGTGCACCGGGTTCGGCGAACAGCTTCAGCCTCTTCGGCTTTCAGGCCACCGAAGGTACCACTATCAATTTCACCACCCGTTCGGCCACATCCGTCTATCTGTCCGCCCGTTCCGATTGTGAGACACGGTTTAACGAGGAATGCGCCGAGCCCGCCCTTCAGGATGGAATTCCCGTCCTCACCAATGCCCTGAACCAGATTTCCGGCGATCTTCCCGAAAGTGTCTTCATCCTTCAGGAAGGCCCCGTGGCGGGTGGAATCGACGAGGGCGCGGCGATGGGTGAGCTCATCTATGATATCGCTCCCGGCGCCACACTCGCCTTCCATACAGCCTTTCCCACCGAGGCAGTCATGGCAGATGCGATCCGCAGTCTTGCCGCCATCAGGTTCCTCGATGGCGCCCCTGCCTTTGACTCCACTGTCCTCGTCGATGATATTAATTTTTTTGCCGAGCCTGCCTATCAGGTGGGTATGATCCAGGCAGCCCTTGAGGATGTGGTCAATGATGGCGTTTCCTACTTTGCGGCCGCGGGAAACAGTGGTGATGCCGGGCTTCGTCAGGTCTTCAACCCGATGACCCCCGGTGCGCCGAACTCCCAGAATCCACCCAATGGGGCCGATCTTCACCGCTGGCCAAACGATAAGGGTTACCTCAAGGTGACGATTCCCCCCGGCGAGAAGGTGGTCGCCCTGCTTCAGTGGAATCAGCCATGGGCGTCGCTCGCCGATAATCCCGATGCGGATGCCTCGCAGATCGACCTCGACTTTTTCCTGACACGTACCCCCAACACAGCAGGCCTTGCGGAAGCTGCCTCCACCCAGGGTCTTATTGAGGGACGTTATGGTAACATGATTCAGGGCTACCCCGGTTTCCCCCTCGGCAACCCCATTGAGGTGATCGATTACACCAACAGCTCCTCCCGGGAAGAAACCCTCTATCTTGCCGTGAACATGTTCATGGGCAAGAAGGGTGGCATTCCCCAGGCACCGGAGCATCCTCTTGAATTCAATATCCGCATCAATATTGGTGATGGTCTCGATGGCCCGGGTGTTATCATCGAGGGGATCAACGACCCCGAGTCGGATTTCGACCTGCGCGGTCCGGTCTCTATCGGCCATGTCAACTCACCGTTGGGCATGGCAGTCGGGGCCGTTTCCTATCTGGATACACCCGTGTTCAATCCTGACCTCGGTCCCTCCTATGACATCGATCCCCAGCCCTACTCCTCACGTGGTGGCCAAATCACCTATTTCTTCAATCGAAACAGCCGCGCTTATGCGAATCCAGTGACAGCACTCAAGCCGGATTTCGCGTCTGTTGACGGCATTAGCAACACGTTCTTTGGAGATGATGATATCGACCTTGATGGCAACCCGAATTTCCTGGGCACCTCCGCCGCCGCCCCCAATGCCGCGGCTGTTGCAGCCTTGTTGTTGAACCTCAATCGCAGCCTCACCCCCGATCAGATCTATACGGCCCTCAAGAGCACGACCATCGACGTGACGGGGCAACGTGCCGCCCCGGGCTGGGATGACGTTTCCGGTCACGGTCTCATCAATGGTCTGGAAGCCCTCCTCTTCGTCGAGGAAAACTACGGAAGGACCACCGGAGCGCTGTCTCCCATGCGCCTTTCCTTTGAAGCCGGGTTGGAATCCAGCGGTTGGGATTTTGTCCCCGTGGGCGGATTCGATACGCCCGGATCAGCCTTCAATGCGGACTCGCTTTCGTTTACGACCACTGCCGGTGCAAACACCCTGGCATGGTGGGAGTCCTCCCAGATTGTAGCCTCGCCGGTGACGCTTTCCGGTGGGCAAAAGACGATCAAGACATCACCGGGGAACAATGGATACCTGCGCCTGAGTGCGAACCTCCATGCCTCCAATGAGGATCCCCAGAAGACACCGGGAGTTCGGATGCGTGTTCTTTCTGACAAGTTCGAGCGCTCCTCCGAACTGGTCCTCACCTCGGTGGGTGATGGTTCGCTGATGCCGACGGCTGGTGATTCGCGCCGGTTCCGTCATTACTCCAATCTTCCGGCAACAGACAGCCACTTCCGTATATTCCTCGACCTGATGGGTTTCGATCCCACGGTGGATCCCGGGACGACGCTTTCCTTCCGCAATCTGGAACTGGTTGCCTTCGACTGGACTGCAACGACCTATAACTCAAGGCTGGAAAAACTGGTCTTCTTCAACAACAACAATCGTGGTTGGACGGCACGCACGGCACCACCACTGGGGACGATCCCGGGTCGGTTGACTTCCACCGGCCTTGAGCTTGGTCCCGTGGATGATCCTGAATCCGTCGGCTTTTCCTTCTGGGGATCGCCGGAGGCTGCCCCACAGGTCATTCTGGAGCAGGGCCGCTTCTACCGGGCCACCTTCCGGGTGAAGAGCAACCTGCCTGCAGACCAGGCCCGTCAGCTTCCTGTCTTCCGCCTGCGTATGAACGACGAAACCCTGCAGATGAGCAGCCTCGTCCTGATCGACGCCCGCCGCTCAACGAGCATGGTGCCCGTCGGTGGCCAGCACATGGATTACATCCTGACCTGGGAGGTGCCCTCCGCCCTCCACGGCAAGGCTGCCCGCTTTGGTTTCGACATGCTGTATATACCGAATGATGACAAGGATCCCAATGCGCGCCTGACACTTGAGGCGCTCCGGGTCGAAAGCTATACACCTCCGGAAATCGTTGGTGGGTTCTGACCTCCTACCGGCATCGACTTCAAATCCCGCACGGCTGGCCTTCAACCAGCCGTGCGTTTTTGTGCCATCCAGCCAATCACCGTTGACGATGTTCATTTTTCAGGGGCAAGTTCCAACAACCCGCTCACTCTGAATGGGAGCAAAGAGCAATGAAGCAGTACATGAGAATCCTCCTCACCATCACCCTGGGGCTTACCTTTTTCGCATCCATGGCCTGCCAGCGTACCGGTCCATCCTCGGTGACGATGGGTCGCGGCAAATTCAATGATGCGATCCAGCAGACCAATGCCGAGCAGCTCCTGACCAATATTGTTCGCCTCCGTTACCGGGACACCCCCCATTTCATGCAGGTCGCAAGTGTCTCGGTGGGCATGGAGGTGCAGATCGGTGCATCGGGCTCGGGGACTTTTCCCGAGGCGACGATGAACACCTTCGGCCTCGGCCTTTCCGGCTCCTACAAGGAGAAGCCAACGGTGACCTATACGCCCCTTCAGGGGGAGCAGTTCGTCACCCAGCTTCTTTCCCCCATCGACGAACGCACCATCGTGCTCCTTGTCAATACCGGGTGGTCCATCTCCCGTGTGGCGCGGATCAGCCTACAGGACCTCAACGGCCTTGAAAATGCCAGGACGGCCACCGGCCCCACGCCGGACCACGAACCACGCTACCGCGAGTTCAAGGAGGTCTTTCTCCTCCTCCGGGAAATCGAAAAGCGGGGAGGTTTGCAACTGGGATACGCCCAAACCGGCGAGGGTGACCCGGCTCTTAACCTGACATTTGCCCAGGCCGAGGCGGACTCCAGTGAGTTGGCCCGCATCAGGGAACTACTGGGCCTCAACCCGGGCAGGCTTGTCTATTCACTGGGTATCAACCGGTCCGGGGCGGACATCACCGCCACATCGCGTTCCCTCATGGGTGCCTTCTATTACCTCTCCCAGGGGACCCGAGTTCCCGCCCGCGACGAACGGCGGGGAAGTGTCTCGGTCACCATGGCCAACGACGGGGGCGAATTTGACTGGATGGATATGCTCGGCGGGTTGATGGAGATCAGGACGGCCCATCGGCGCCCCTCCTCCGCCCACCTTGCGGTTCCCTATCGGGGTGTCTGGTTCTACCTCGACGATGCCGATCTGGACAGCAAGTCCACCTTCGTCCTCCTGCAGCAGTTATTCGCGTTGCAATCGGTGAACGTCCGGGGCATGATGCCCATACTTACCATCCCTGTATCCAACTAGGTACGCCCATGACAAGGATCATCATTCCCGACAAAAACGATCCCCATCCCTGGAGCGTTTTCGTTGCCGAGTCGGCGATTCACAGGGATCCCCTTGTGATCTCGGATGTCGTCCGGATTCTTCCCCATGGCGGCGAGGTTTCGGGCACTGTCTATACAAACCCCGACACCGACGAGGACTGGCTTGCAACAGGGGAGGGGTTCGTCCCCCTGACCACGGTGACACGGGTCCACCCCGGCAATATACACTCGGCAACGATCCCCATCGGCACGGAGATCATTGACCGTTGGTGGGGGCTCCCCATCGGGTATATACCGGATGACCTGGTGGACATCCCCGCCGGTTGGTGCATCAATGACGGGAAGGAGTATCGCCTTCGCCAGGTGGCTCTTCCGGCGCTCCTTGACATGCTGGAGGCGGCGGCCTCCGAGGGGGTGGAGATACGGGTGCTTTCCTCATGGCGCCCGGGTGATTATCAGCGCAATCTATACATGGGTGCCATTGAGCGCATGGGGCGAAACCAGCGGGCCAGTGCTCCGCCGGGACACAGCGAGCATCAGCTGGGCACCGTCGTTGACCTTTGCGATGTGGAGGAGAAGGAAGTGCTGACCGCAGCGTTTTCCGACACCCCGCAGGGGAGGTGGCTTGCGGAACATGCAGGGGAATTTGGCTTCTTTCGCTCCTATACCGATGAAAACACTGCCAGAACCGGTTATATATCCGAACCATGGCATTGGAGATTTTGGGGAAGGTAACAAGGATTTATTTATCCGCCTGAAAGGCTCCGGCCATGGAATCATCGAAGTGGATGGAGAAGGAACTGAAGCACCGTCTGCAACCGGTCAGGTCGGGTTGGTTCGACATCGCCACGGTGCTGCATCATTTCGTCATGGTGACCTACACTGTTGAACCGGCTGCATTGGAGGAACACCTTCCGGGGGATGACTTTACGCCGGAGATTTTCGAGATTGATGGCAAAAAATGGGCGATGGTCAGTGCCGTCTTCTTCCTCGACCTGGACTTTCATTTTGTCAAGCTGCCCTTCATCAAGTTTAAATTTGCGCAGACAAACTACCGCGCCTACGTCCGGCGCCGCGACAATGGCAAGCCCGTTGCGTGGTTCTTCGGGACGACCCTGGGGGGGTGGCCGGTTCGCCTTGCCCGGGGGCTTTGGCGCATCCCATGGCACCGGGCGCGCTATACATTGTCCGCCAGCGGCAAGCCCACCAGGTACCGATACCAGGTGGAGTCGGACTGGGCGCCGGCCGACATCGATGTGGTGGACACGGGAAAGCCCCTCGAACGCGCCCCGGGATTTCCCACCGGCAGGCACTTGGAACTCCTCCTGACACACCCCATCGAAGGGTACTACCATCGATTGGATGGCCGGTTGGGAACCTACTCCATTCGCCACCCGCTGATGCGAATGACGGTTGGCAAGGCAAGGAATTTGCAGATTCCACTATTTTCCCGCTTGAACCTTGTGAGCGGGGAAAAGCAAAATCGCCCGCACTCTATTGCCATTTGCCCCCGAATCCCGTTTCATATTCTTATGCCTCCGGTTGGTATTGATGGGTTGGATGGGTGGAAAAAATAAGGTCATTACAACGGATTGCATAAAGGGAAAGGTTTTCCAGATTACATGACTGAATCGGAGAAGAAGGGCCGCTCAGAAAACTCCTCCGATCTTGATATTTCGGAGGCGCTTCTCCGTGAGTCCTTTGGTACCTACGGGGACGCCCTTGCCTCCCTTGACCCCGTCAAAACCCAGATTCTCGAACCGGGTGAATACGGCCATGTTACCGAGCTAATCCGGAAAAGACTTTCCGAGGAGGAGGCCGTTCGCTGGGCAGTCAAGAAGGTGGCCTCCCCCTCCCCCCCATCGACCACCCCGCCGGCCAACCA